>JBCBJE010000361.1:0-5914 GCA_038523735.1 Cyanobacteria bacterium J06626_18
AAACGGTTTGGCGTGAATCCGTGATCGCTCCGGGGCCGTTAATGCTGGGGTTATTCAAACACAAGCGGCCACAAATCAGCTACAGACACCTCCCATCCTGGCAAGACATCCGGTACAGTCAGCCTGTCCTCGTTGTCCAGAACTACAGTCGGTTGCCCAGCCCGATAAACCGCGATCGTGCGCGTTTCGGGATCAATCAGCAATCCAACTTGGGTTCCTAGCAACAAAAACTCTAAAATCTTAGCCTCTAACGCTTCCAGGCTATCGGTGGGAGACTTCACCTCAACCATCAAGTCAGGAGCTAGTTCGGCAAAGGATTGCGGACTACGACGCAAACGCTCAGCCGAAACAAACGAGGCGTCGGGTGCCCGCACATCACGATTAGCATTTGGCAACCGAAACCCCGCGCTGGAAGCCGCGACCCGGCCTAACCGCCGTGGGCGTACCCAGTTTCCGATTAATCGAATAGCTTCAGCAGCAACTTCATCCGATTCATAGCCTGATGGACTCATCACAATCACTTGGCCGTTCACCAGTTCCAGGCGATGGTCTGGGTGTTGTGCTTGGAATGCCTCTAAATCAGTTTGAGACAGCAGCATGACCGTCGCTCCAAAAATCTGGACATTTCCATTGTGCCACTGCCTACTCGGCTGCATCCCCCGAAAGATCCCGCTAGGAACTGGCATGGCACCTTGAATCACGTTCCATCAAAATACTCGCACACTAGTCTTTTGACCAAACGGCTGACACAAGAGGGGGAGACGTTACGCCGATGAGGGCGACAGCACTTGTCCAGTTCCGGGCCTAGAGGATAACAATCTCGAACTCGATCCGCGAGATATTTTCGCCGGGTTGGGAAATGAGCCTCACCATTCTTGTCGACGCATCCTCCTCGCTGGGAGGGATGATGGTAAAAAAGCTTTCGGTCATTCTCACCCCTTCTGGTGGCAATTCACCCCCTTCGTAGTTGTCAACCATCAGGCCATCGGTAAAGTCAATCTCACTATCGATATCGAGCATCTGAGCATAGTTCAGCGCTTGGGGCCTGGATACTAATGAGTGCGGAATGACGGCGATCGTTGTGGAGCCAAATTCCCCAGTACTAAAGGTCAGCAGGACATCTTCAAAAAGGTATTTAGAGTTTGCACACTCGCCGATGAGCACGCAGTCCTGTTCTTGCTCTAGAACTTCTGTGTATAAAGCAGCATTGAATGCTTGATGTTCATAGGTGGCGTTGGCCTCTAAAAAATCGTAGTTGGGGCTATCATCTTTCGGTGCGTTGCTGATTTCCGGGTCGTAGCCATGAATATTCCAGTCGTAAAAGTTGGGCTCACCATAAAGCTCACCCCCTGCTGGCGTCGTTATGATTTGGAGGCTGACGTCTGGGAAAGCCTCTTGATTGACGTGAATAAACATAAATGAGCAAAAGCCTTGACCGGTGCCAGAGCACACTTCAGCTTCCTCAAACCCTTGCGCGTGCAACTCTTGTACAGTTCTGTCGTTCAAATCTGGGACGGCTCCTTCTGCCTGTGTGTAGGGCATCCAGCCTTCTGCCATGATGAGCGATCGCACTTCGCCGTAAGGAGTGCCTGCTTGCAAATCGAGTCGTTCAATATTGGCTGTCAAAGGCTCGTTTGGCTCGCCGTCATTCCCGACTTCGGCGTAGAGCGTGCTAGTCGATTCTGGGGCAGCTTGCTGGGGATTGACGGTAGACGTCGTGATCGTCACTGCAGCCTCTGTATCAGCAGTCGGAATGTTTTGAGGCTCGGTCGCTACCGCAGGAGGATCGGACTGAGGGCTGCTGGTTACACCCTTAGAGCAGGCCACCGTCACCAAGCCGAGGGTAACGGCAAATAACCCTCTGAAGGCAAGCTGACGCAAAGACTTTTGTGGTTGGCACGTGAGCTGAAGACGGCTATTCATGAAGCGAGAGGTAATCCATAAACTTCTCGTCAAAGGGTTCCCCTTTGTCTTTTTGACTCTCCAGGTAATTGCCGATCTTTTCCGAAGCTTTTGTCAGAAGATTCTGTCAAGATCACGAACTGACGTCACTTCTAATGCTTACCTAGATTTCAATCCAGGAAGAACTGACGCAACTCTTCCAAAATCAGCTCCGCACCAATGGGGCCATTGAGCCCATTCCACTTATAGAAAGTAGTGAAATAAACCCGATCTTCTTTACTAGCAGTAAGGGATTGAGCGATCGCGTTAGTTTCCCAGTTCTGTTTCACCGTCTGCACTTGCTGAGCTTCGAACCAATCGCTGATCGATTTATTCGCAGAGGGCTCTGGAGTTTCCTCTATCGCGCCAACATCCAAATTAAAGCCCAGGACGACGATAGAGTCTGCTTTATTGAGGTCGGGGAGAACTTCAACTGAAGTTAGCGCGGCGTTATCGGCTGCAGGACTTGAAACCAGTTGAAAACCAATCGCTTCTAAAAGACTACCCAGGTAGCTATTGGGCTCAACGATACGTACTCCCGCTTCCAAGCGATTGGCCGCCAGCAGGAGGAGGGTTGGATGTAGGGTGACCACCTCAGCTAATTGGGTCCGCATATCGCTCATCCGTGTCTCATACTGCTCAATCACAGCCTCCGCTTTGGCATCCCGATCGAGAGCTGCTGCTATACTCCGCAGTGTTTCACGCCATTGACCAGGGTTCTGACGACTAGGCCACAGGAGTGTAGGGGCAATTTGCGAGAGTACATCATATTGGCCGCCGTTGCGTCCAGCCTCACCTAAAATCAAGTCTGGCTTGAGGGCTGTCAACGTCTCAAGTGAGAGTTCTTCACTATTTCCCAGGTTGATAGGTTGAGTGGTGATGCGATCGCCCAAGTAGGGAATCTGCTGAGCTGGATTATCAAAAATTTCCCCACGATACGCATTTAGCGGGGCGGTATAGGCTGCTGGCTGAGCCTCTAGCGACAGCAGTAAATCAAGGATATGAGTGCCAACGACGACAATTTTCTGAGGCTGACCGCAAACCTCCGCTGCACCCAGCTCATGTTCAATCGTCCGACAATCAGCCGTAGCGGGTTGAGTGACCGCATCCGGAGTAGAGCTTTGCGAGAGATCACTACCGGTGGAGAGACCACACCCCACAATTAGCAAAGTTGTCACGCTACTCAGCAACAGCCATCTAAGTGTTCGCTTCCAAACCAACATCTGTTTATTTACCTTAAAGAACAGGCCAGACTCAGCCTCATTGACCCACTGCAAACAAGACAATTTCGAAGATTCACTACAGCGCCGCACAGCCCTATCAAGTCCCCCTTGACCCCTTATCCTTCGCCTACTACCTGTTACCCACTACCCACAAATCGCGAACGCCTAAAACTGCACCGAAATCGAGCCAACGACAGTAAAGGGTTCACCCGGTTCATTAGACCGAAATCGATTGTTAATGCCGCCAACCATGTAGTCAGTGTCAAACAGGTTTCTAAAATTGAGTGCTGCCCGCCAGTTGTCACGTCCATAAAAGATGGCAGCATTAGTCACGAAGTAGCTATCCAGCTGAAATGAATTCTCAAGATCACCCTCGCGATCGCCAACAAAATCAAAGCCCAGCCCCAAGCCGAGTCCTTGCAAATCACCGGACTGAATTTCATAGGTTGTCCACAAACTAGCACTGTGCTCAGGTACGCCAATCAAGCGGTTACCGACTTCAAACGTGTTGTCTTCGATGATTTCAGCATCGATAAAGGCATAGGAAGCGATGACGTTCCAGCCTGGTAGAATTTCGCCAATGATATCGAGCTCAACCCCACGACTGCGCTGCTCGCCAGTGATAACGGAGGCCCCGATAATCTCAGGGTCTGCTGTGACAACATTTTGTTTGGTGATATCAAAGTAGGACAGCGTGGCAGCCAATCTACCGTCCAGTAATTCAGCTTTGATGCCAACCTCATACCCTTCCCCCTCCTCTGGTTCAAATAAGTCGCCCTCAAAGCTAGTCCCTGTATTGGGCGTAAACGATCGCGAATAGTTCGCATAGAGTGAAATTTCTTCAATGGGTTGATAAACAATGCCAATTCGAGGACTGAAGGCATCGTCATTTTGGATTTCATCTGTCCCGTCTGGGTTAAAGAGAGTGGGGCGCCCCGTTCTTCGCTGCTCAACCGTGTCATAGCGAAGACCGGCTAGCAGGATCAAGTTATCCAACAGTGAGATTTGATCTTGAATGTAGATGCCCAATTGATCGGTTCTCGTATTTTCATCTAGCAATAGGGGGAGTTCTTCGAAATTGCTAGGTCTAGGCACGGCTTCATAGACCGGGTCAAAAATATCAAGCAGCAGAGGGTTGAAGACATCGACAGTGGTCGATCCCCTTAAATGAGTCCGGTCTAAATCAATGCCGAATAAAAGGGTATGTTCGATGGAACCTGTGGTAAATTCACCCACTATGTTTGTCTGTAAAGCAAAGACCTCTGTTTCGGCGTCCTGCAGCGAAAAGTTACGCAGCAAGAGGCCCGTTTCCTCATCCAGGTCAATGGGTACGGCAGCTTCGAGGGCTGAGTCTTCACGCACATAGCGAAACCCATTACGGATGCGCCAGTTGTCGCTAAAGCGATGCTCGAAGTCGTAGCCAATATTAAAGAACTCCTGCTTCATGACATCATCTGGCTCATTCGAAATTTGATCCGGTGGAATGTCAGCGATGCCGTCACCGAAGGCGGGTAAGCCATAAAACGCGGGGCGCTCATCTTCAAGATATTCCAGCTCAATGGTTAGATCGGTGCGATCGCTAATTTGCCACGTCAACACTGGCGAGATGAAGGAGCGTCTAATATCAGAATCGTAATTTTGAATCTCATCACGGCTTTGATAAACCGCATTGAGCCGATAAAGCAAACGACCATCGTCAGTTAGGGGACCTGATAAGTCGATGCTGGGGCGCAGCAGCTCACGACTGCCAATCTGAGTCTGAAACTGATAGTAAGGCTCTGATAGCGGACGCTTGGTGACCAGATTGATTACGCCACCCGGTTCAACCTCACCGTACAATACAGCAGCCGGACCTTTGAGGACCTCAACCTGCTCTAAATTTGCTACTTCAGGGAAGCTTCGTCTTGAGCTCGCTTGTCTCGGTCCAATCTGTCTAAATCCGTTGCGCAGGATAGGTGCGCTGTTAAAGCCCCGGATGTTGAATTGTAAACCTCGGCCCGCATCAGTACTTCCAAAGGTCACTCCACTTACATTCCGGAGTGCTTCGTCTAAGCGAATGACCTGCTGATCCTCCAAAACCTCACGGGGAATGACCTGAATCGATTGAGGAATGTCACGCAGCGGCGTATCCGTGCGGGTTCCCGTGGTAGCCGTCGGCTCAAAATAACGGCTACCGTCTTCTTGCTCCCCTGTTACCACCACTCTCAGCGGATCAGCGGCCTCACCAACCTGGGGTGTTCCTGGCAAGATACTGAGCGTCAACTTAGTGGCGGTCGTGCTGCTCTCTACTGTAGGAGCAGTCTCTAACCCAGTCACTACGACCTGTACTCGATTCCCGGGTAACTCTGTTACCTGCACTAAGGCAATGCCTTCAGCGGGCTCAAATTCCAGAAACTCTTCTTGCACTAGCACGGCATTGGGAATTTCTGTGATCAGGGCATTACCAGACACGCTGGGTGTTGATGGAGTCAGTTCACCGTCAGCGGTTTCTAACATGACTTGCAGCCCTGTTTCAGTTTCTTCCAATTGGATGCCGATGATCTCGATGGGGGAGGTTTCGGTTTGGGCGATCGCATTTGAGAGGGATGTTAGGTGGTGGGTAGTGGGTAGCGGATAGTGGATTGCGGGATAGTTGTTACCTGACCCGAGTGGAGTCGTTGGTGAAGCCTTCCCGAAGGGAATAGGGGGGAGGGAGAGAGTGGGGGAGTTTGCTCTGAGTGGAGTCGTATGTCTTGCAGACAGGCTTTGCC
>JBCBJE010000362.1:0-5909 GCA_038523735.1 Cyanobacteria bacterium J06626_18
CAAAGCTGCTGTTGAGATAGAACAAATCAACGTAGGGGAAATTCCAGAGGCCGGCAGTTAAGTTCCGGCATGACTCTAAGAAGTGCGTCGAAATTACAATTAGGGCTGACGAGTTATTGTCTTGCCGTGGCTACGCTTCCTGAGTCTCGTACGCCTTACCTACTGCAAACGATCAATTGGGTCTTCGATCCGATGGGCTATGCGGAACATAACTTTCAAGCGATGGGAGATGTCTTTGACGTCAAACTGCCACCCGTTACCTCCAAGCAGTCGTTAGCCTTCCTCAATCATCCAGAGGCTGTTCACCTTCGATAAAAGCACCGTTCAGACCATTCGAGTGGACGGCTGGCACCGTTGTAAATGTCACCCCATCGACGGCGCGGGAGGCGCCAAAGCGGACTAGCTGCACCGACTCCGGATCGCCGCCCAAGCGCCCCACTTTATTAGCCAAAAAACTGGACATTTCGCTACCCACAATGATGCGGGCACCCTTGCCAACGGCAATGTCAACGCTGTTGGAGTTGGGGGTTGTACCGATATTGGTCTGAGGTTGAGCACAGGTACCTTCGTTGACTGCCGCAATGCGGCGATCGCCCAAATGATCGCCATGCACGTGGCTGATCAGCACCACATCAATATCGCCCAGACGGGGATCTTCAACGCCAGCAACGGTTCTGCCCGCGTCGTACAAAATCCGTAAACCACTGGGATCTTCGAAGATCAAGGCGCGATCTCGGGCACAAAATTCACCCTCATGGCTACCCAAGGGTGTGATCTGGACAGCAGCCGTTGAGGCTGCCGTTGGTCTTAAACCCCAAACAGCGATGAACAACAGGGCAGACAAGAGCAGCAGGGCAAGTCGGTTGCGTGACAACATTCTCTAAATTTGCTTAAGCGGCACGCTTCTCAACATATCAGGTGCAGCTACTGAAATACACAGTGACCACATCGGTGAAGCAGAAGCGCTGCCCGCGATCAGCACGATTAAGTTGGGAACGTTGGAATCTCTGGGAGCGCCGGAGTATTGGGAAGCGCCGCGATCGCCAGGTTGGCTAGGTCACCTGAAAAGCCCGTGATTTCGATTAGAGCATCGCTAGCCTGTTGATACCCAGTAACGCCATCATTCAGCACTAAGAAAGTTCGGGAGTCGAAGGTAAACGTAGCAGCTGTATCGACTACCATCGTATCTCCCGACAGAACAGCCTGAATACCCGCCTCATCCAGAGTTGCTGCATTGCCTGCTTGAACCACGTCTGCAGCAATCACTGCAGTAGGGCTGGTAATTTGGTCGATGCCAATTTCTAAGTCTGTGATTCGATCAAAGGTATTAGGAGCCCCATCGGCTAACAGCGACTGTCTAAAGATAAGGTAGCGGAACGTATCACTGCCGCTGCCGCCAGTCAAAGTGTCCCCCAAGAAACCGGCACCCAAGAGGTCGTCACCCTCTGCACCATCCAAAATATCGACACCTTTGCGACCAATCAAAATGTCGTTGCCAAAACCACCTCGCATCTGATCATTGCCGGCATCAAAATCACCATCGCTGATGAGGATGTCATCGTCCGGCCCACCCCCAAGAACGTCATTACCCGCACCACCCAGCAGGGCGTCCTCACCACTGCCACCAAACATCGTGTTATTGCCAGCGCCACCATCAACCAAGTCATTGCCAGCGCCACCATCGAGGAAGTCATCCCCATCGCCGCCATTCAAATTATCACTACCAGCACCGCCTAGAAGCGTGTCATTGCCTAGTTGGCCGATAAGGGTGTCATCGTTATCCGAGCCCGAAATCTCGTCATCTTCATCGGTACCTGTCAGGTCGGCATCACTCACCGTGACCGAGAAGGTGTCCTCAATCACCTCACCAAGCAAATTGGTTGCCTGAACCGTAATGTTAGCTGTGCCAACTTGGCCAGGAAGGTAATCTAAAACCAGTTGACCGTCAGTGATACTGGCATCCACAAGCTGCGGATTCGAGTTGGTGCTAACGCTAAACTGCAGCTCAGTTCGCTGAGCCACTGTAATGCTGCTGTAGCGGACAAAGTTCTCATCGCCTGTCAAGTTGTTGATACCGTTTGGCAGCAACAACGGGACATCGGTGAAAGCCCCTTGACCTAATAGACCAGTAGCGTCGAACGTCGGGACGTCGCCGATCGCATCAATGACAGCTAGGTCTGAATCGGAAAGAACCTCCCCGAAAACGGTGAACCCACCATTTTGATTATCCAAATCGGGTGGGGGCCCTGAGTTATCGGCAAGATTGAAAAACCATTGGTTCGTGGCGCTGTTGGGATTCCCACCCTGCTTAGCCATCGCGATCGTCCCCCGCAGGTTGGAGCGATCAGGACTAAATTCGTTTTGTACTGGTGGGTCTGTTGGAATCACACCCACGGCATCAGCAGGGTTGGACGCGGTCCCAACACCATTAACCGTAAACCCGCCTCCTTGGACGACAAAATCAGAGACAGCACGGTGAATGATGGTGTTAGCGTAATCTCCGTCCTCAACATAGTTCACGAAATTTTGAACGGTGAGAGGCGCACCTTCGCCTGCTTGGTCGAATAGCAGGACCTCGGTGACACCACCCGCTAAGGACGTGTCAAACAGTTCAAAGCGGGCAACCAGCCCAGTTGTGAAGGGATCATCAAAATGATCGAAGAGATTCTTCACTTCATCGGCAGCATCCGTTGAGACTACGATGTTACTTAGGTCGTCGGTAACAACAGGGAACGCAACCACACCAGCCATAGATTTTCAACCTCATTGAGTAGCAAGTCTTGCGAAGAAACTGGGATAGATTCCTGACCTAGTGCAATCAATCGTTGAAGCTTCTGAAGAGCTCCCTATGGATCCTTTCAGGAAACCATTTCAGAGCAAATATTAGCTTCGAAATACAAAATACCAAATCGCGTAGTAGGTTGTACGAGATCTTTACAGAAACCTCGTTTAAGATTTGGTGAAGTGCATAGACTACGCCGGATCCAACTTCAGAACTACAACCCTGAAAGTTCAGGAGAAACTGAATCAACAGCAGAAAGTTCAGTCTCAGATTCATGCACGACAGTCACCAACAAAGGTTATTTACATTGGCAGACTTATGGAGACTTTAGCAATCAAAATTGCGCGATGTTTGCATCGCCGGATCAAACCTTTAAAGTCTTGATAAATTGCTTTATCACTTTCTTAATAACACGCGGACTGGCCTTTGAGAGGAACGTTTAATATCCTGCCTCGGAAAGTAGATCAAAGATGGATTAAGGCTGGTTTAAGGCATCAACTTGCAACAGGAAATTTGTATTAGACAATCTCTAGATTTGTCAGATCACCTGAATATCCCGTGATTTCGATTAGAGCATCGCTGGCCTGTTGATATCCTGCAGTGCTGTCATTCAGCGCCAAGAAGGTTCGAGAGTTGAAGGTAAACGTAGCAGCCCCGCTGGCGACAAAAGATTCAGCCGACAGGACTGCCTGTATTCCTGCCTCATTCAAGGCTATGACATTATTGGCCTGAATCACGTTTGCGGCACTAACGGTATCAATGCTGTCAATGCTGTCCGTGCCGATAACGAGGTCGGTAATACGGTCAAAAGTGTTAGCAGCGCCATCTGCCAAGAGAGATTGATTGAGTGCCAGATAGCGGAACGTATCGCTACCGGTGCCCCCAGTCAGCGTGTCGCGATCGCGGCCGCCACCCAGAATATCGTCGTCATCGGCACCGTCCAAAACATCGACACCGACGCTCCCAGTTAGGATGTCATTGCCTTTACCACCGCGCATCTGGTCGTCGCCTGCGGCGCCCCTGAGCTGGTCGTTACCGGGGCCACCACCCAGCACATCATCCCCATCGCCGCCATCCAGGCTGTCATTACCGAATTCACCGAAGAGCGTATCGTTACCGTTGCCCCCTTCAAGGGTATCGTCACCCTCGCCCCCAAACAGTGAATCATCGTCATCCGCACCATCCAAAACGTCAGTGCCAGCACCGCCATTGAGAACATCAATGCCCCTGCCCCCGCGCATTTGGTCGTCACCTGCAGAACCCTGAAGCTGGTCGTCGCCCGGACCCCCGCCGAGGGTATCGTCGCCCTCGCCGCCGTCCAGGGTGTCATTACCGAATTCACCGAAGAGCGTGTCGTTACCCTCGCCGCCGTCTAGGCTGTCGTCACCGCTGCCGCCCGACAGCATGTCATTGTCGAACCGACCGAAGAGCGTGTCATTACCCTCGCCGCCGTCTAGGCTGTCATCCCCTCGGCCACTGCTCAAAGTGTCGTTGCCTGCACCGCCAACCAGTGTGTCGTTACCCGGGCGACCGATGAGATTATCGTTGCCGGCAGACCCTATGATTTCATCGTCTTCATTAGTGCCTGACAGATCTGAGTCACTCACTGTTATGGCAAAGGTGTCTTCAATAACTTCACCCAGTAAATTAGTCGCGCGGACTGTGATGTCAGCCGTCCCCACCTGACCCGGCAGGTAGTCCAAAATGAGCTGGTTGTTGCTGACGCTGGCATTCACAAGCTGCGGGTTGGAGTTACCGCTAACGGTAAAGGTTAATTCCGCTCTTTGCGTAACGGTAATGCTGCTGTAGCGAACAAAATTGTCGTCGCCTGTAATCGTGATGCTGTCATCCGGGAATAGCAAAGGGATTTCTTCGAGGGCAGCTGTTCCAAAAAGGCTGCTGGCATTGAAGACCGGAACAGCACAGATCGCGTCAATGGTTGCTAAGTCAGAATCAGAAAGGACTTCGCCGAAAACAGTAAAGCCGCCGTTTTGAGTATCTAGATTGGCAGAATTATCGGCCAGATTGAAGAACCACTGATTCGTAGCACTATTGGGATCAGTCTCCTGCTTAGCCATCGCGATCGTCCCTCGCAGGTTGGAGCGATCCGGGCTGAACTCGTTTGGCACCGGTGAGTCCGGCTGGATTACCCTCAAAGCATCGGGATTCGTACCCAAACCATCAATCGTAAATCCGCCTCCCTGAATAATCGAAAGCGACGGTTCCGAGACCGAGCGGTGAATGATGGTATTGGTATAGTCGCCATCATTTACATAGTTCAAGAAATTTTGGACGGTGAGAGGCGCACCGGCTCCGGGTTGGTCAAACAGGAGAACTTCTGTCGCTGCACCATTCAGAGAAGCATCAGTAAGTTCAAAACGAGCAACGGTTCCGGTCGTGAAGGGATCATCAAAATGATCGAAGAGATTCCTTGTCGTATCATCTGCATTTGTTGCAACGACGATGTTACTCAAGTCGTCGGTAACGACAGGAGACGCAATCACACCGGTCATGGCTTTTCAACCTCGTCTAATAATAAATCTCTGGTAAACGGGGTCACTCTCTGAATTCGGTCAAGACAACCTTTAGGGTTGTTCGAAGCGAACCACCAGATTCCCAAGCAGTTGCTTTAGAACCTGACGGTGGCATTTGGCAAGAGTGCACCGCATCAATTGCCAACATTCCTTTAGCAGAGCGGCAAGGGAGGTTGGCAGGACTGTTGGTGAGTTTTCAAGGATCCACACTGTATATAACTTGGCTCAGCCAGCAGCATTGGTAGAGCGCCCATAGATGTAAAGGCATTGACAAACGTCTCAAACTCCGGGTTTTGCCCAAACGAGTGGCCACTAAGCTCGAACGATACCTAGCGATCGCTCCCCATTCAGGACAGCCCTCAGAGATTAGAATTCGCTTTTATTGAATCTTCAAGCAGGAGACTAGCAAGATCCCTTAAAATCTATCCATAGTCAGTACTCGATGTACCGAAGATTACATTGGATTTGGCATGATTCTCTGAGGGCTGTCCTGAATGGGGAGCGATCGCTAGGTATCGTTCGAGCTTAGTGGCCACTCGTTTGGGCAAAACCCGGAGTTTGAGACGTTTGTCAATGCCTTTACATCTATGGGC
>JBCBJE010000363.1:0-5894 GCA_038523735.1 Cyanobacteria bacterium J06626_18
GGTAGTTTTGTATCCAGGTCAAAAACACGAATAGACGGCTACGGTAGCCCGGCAAATAAACGCCATGCACGGCTAGCCACATCGCCCAAGCTAAAATGCCGCCAAAATTTATGCCGGCAATGCGGCCAACCCCACCATAGCCGCCGATAATAGCGAGTCTGCCCTTGTTCCAATAACGAAATGGCTGAGGCAACTGTCCCTGTAGCTGACGACGCAGATTACGGGCAACCCACACACCCTGCTGCAGGGCCTCAGGGGCAACCCCTGATAGGGGCTTTTGATCCTTGGCAAAATAAGCGACATCGCCAATCGCGTAGATATTGCCATAGTCCGCTAGCTGTAGCGTCTCACGGACAACCAGCCGCCTCTTCTGTGCTGCTGCAGGAGACTGTGCCAGAACCGGCAGTGCAGCCTCTAGACCTGCGGCCCAGACAACTGCAGCTGTCGCGATGACTTTGCCTGTATCAAGAACTACTTGAGCGGCTTCAACCTGGGCGATGCGAGTGTTCAAATGAACCTCTACCCCTAGATTTTCCAGGTGGCGATGGGTGTAGTTACCCAAGCGCTGCGAAAACTCTTGCAGCAGCCCCGATCCGGATTGAATCAGCAGGATGCGACCTTCGCCTGCCAACTCGGCGAAATCGCGTCCGAAAGCTCCCCGTAGAAGCTCTGCTAAGGCTCCAGCGACTTCAACGCCTGTTGCCCCCCCGCCAACAATCACAAATGTCAAAAGCCTTTGCTGTTCATGGAGGTCTGGTGTTCGTGCGGCGGCTTCAAAACAGCTCAGGATGTGATTGCGGAGGGCGATCGCATCGTTCAATGTCTTGAGCGTGAAGGTGTGCTTTGAGGCTCCAGGAATGCCGTGATAGCTGGGCTGAGTCCCTGTAGCCATGACCAAGTAGTCATAGGCAATGGGGCCTGCGGCTGTCTTTAATAGCTTGTTGTGGAAATCTACCCACTCGACCTGAGTCTGCAGAAACTGAACATTCCCCATGCCTCGCAACTTGGTTCGAATTGGATAGGTCACAAGGGACGGCTCTAGCTGGGCCGTTGCGACTTGATACAGGAGCGGGACGAAGGTGCTGTAGTTGTTGCAATCAATCAGCAAGACATTAGCATCGGCACCTGCCAATGACTGAGCTGCCTGAAAACCGCCAAACCCAGCACCAACAACAACAATTTTTTCGCTATCGCCCGGGCGGCTCGCTTCAGTCATGATGACAATTCCCCGATCAAAGGCGCAAAATTTTTCTCTATCCCAGTGTAGAGACTGAAGAGCAGCACTAGTCTACTGAGCGATAGATATCCATCGACCAAACAGACCTGTGATTAAGCTAGCGTTTGCGATCGCGGCCTGTGTATTGGCAAGAATCGACAGCAATGATAGATAAGAGGTTCTTCGTTCTTGGTTAATCGTTGATGGTTGATGGTTGATGGTTGGTAGTTGGTTCTTGTTTTGGGATTAATGGTTGGTGGTGTTGAGCGAGGCATTGGGAGCATAGAGTTTCGATGGATAACAAGCATACGGGCCAAATGCCTTGCCCTTACAGATTTTGCTTCCCCCTTTTCCCGTTCGGCTGACGCGCACGACGAAGCCTTTCCCCCTTGCCCACTCCCCCACTCCCCCACTCCTCATCGTGCTCTTTACACCGCCAACCCCCGTAATCCTGCTGAAATACTGGGACAAACCTGGGTATTGATACGGATTCTGACAACTGTCTGTGAAGAGGGAGGTAAGGGGGTATCAGATGCTCAAGAAAGTGCGCGCTGCGGGAAACAGAAATTTGCCATGGGTCGCCAAGCAAACAACTGCTAACGACTGACGGCGTTGAACAATTGATAGCTGAGCAGTGACTTCTGGCATCTACCGCTGGCGCGATCGCGCAGATATGCTGACCGGAGAACTGTTGTGGCTGACAAAGAACAGCTGTCGATCTTGAGGGAAGGGGTCTCCCTCTGGCATCAGTGGCGAAAAATTAATCCGACGGTGGTGCCGAATTTAAGTGATGCTTCGCTGCGTGGAGCTGATCTTCATGGTGCCAACTTGAATGGTGCTGATCTTCGTACCATTGACTTGAGTGGAACTGACCTAAGTGGAGCCAACCTGAGTCATGCCGACTTGAGTGGGGCCAACTTGAGCGGGGCCGACCTGAGTGGGGCTAATCTCAGCGGTGCCAATTTCATTGTGGCTAAGTTCAGCGGCGCCGACCTGAGTAACGTCGATCTCCGTAAAGCCAACCTCAGTGGGGCCGATTTCAGTTTCACCAATCTCAGTAAAGCTGACTTTAGCGGAGCGAATCTCCGGGGGGCAGATCTGCGGAGTGCGGGACTCAGTAACGCAACACTTCACGATACCGATCTCCGCAACGCCACCCTGCGAGGGGCCGACCTCTACGGCGCAAGTCTGTACAACGCCAACCTCAGCAATGCTGATCTCAGTAATGCTGATCTCAGTTCTGGCCAAGCAAGTTCAACTAATTTCAATCAGGCAACGCTGACGGGTGCCTGTTTGGAAGCCTGGAAGGTCAATGGTTCTACTACACTACGGGGCATCGTCTGTGAGTATGTGTATCTGCGGCGCGAAGACGGTAACCTCAAAGAGCGTCGGCCCCGCAGCGGCAATTTTGGACCCGGCGAGTTTATCACGTCCTTTCAGCAGATTCTCAAAACGATTGATCTGGTCTTTACCGATGGCATTGACTGGACCGCGTTTTTCCTAGCCTTTCAAGAGCTGAGTGAGCACTATGGCAAGAAAGCGCTCTCGATTCAGGCGATCGAAAAGAAACGCGGCGAAGCCCTCGTCGTGCGCTTAGAAGTGCCGCAAAAAGTCGACAAATCAGCCCTGGAAAAGCAAGCCAAAGCACTCTACAAGAACAAGCTGGTCCTGATGGATCGTCGCTATCGCACCAAACTCCGAGCCAAAGACCGCGACATCGCTGCCTACCGCCAGCGCAACACTAATCTGACCAAGATTGCTGAGATTTTGGCACTAAGGCAAATTACAGCCAAGAAGTCATAAAGTTGAAGTTGGTGGTAGAACTCGGTGGGGTTCTCCAGATTAAGACGGTCTGCGGTTTACAGATGGCGTTCAAGAGCTAAAACTATCGCGTAGAATTTACCATCGGTGCACGATAGCCAGCTTGCATAAAATGGACGTCGGCTGTAACTGCATCTCGAAGGCTCTGAGCTTTCATAACTACAAATGAAATACAGTCCGTTAGGCCCCATGCTTTATCCGCACGGGCTCTGTAGAGAGCAAGCCCCTCTCTCAATAAGGCAGTGTTCATCGCAACGACTCGAATATTGGTTGTTTGGTAACAGGACTCGATGAATGCACTTGCTCCCTTGCGATTGGTAGCACTTAGTCCATTCCCAACTTCAATCAAAATTGCCTCTGTTATCCAAGCTTCAGCTGCTGCCTCCACCTGTGGTAGACACTGTTGGCGAACTCCGATCACAGTAATTAAGCTGGTTCTAGCGCCTTGAATCGGGACACTCTCGTTTTGGCCAGTGGCACTTCCTGAAACCAGTTGAATAGCCGATCAATATTAATGGCTGCGCCAATCGCCATATTCTGCAAGTGCGTCTTAGCCATTCCCATATAGCGGGAACGTCGTAGGCCGCAACTGGTAACGCCTTGAGCAATCGTACTTTCAATGCCAGCGCGGCGACGATACCGCTCCTGGCCTTCGGTTGTCGTTTGTATCAACCGGGCTTTTTCTAATGCCTCGTGTTCGGCTTGTGGCAGCAGATGCAGTGTGCGGCCTGCGGTTGGCTTAGCTTTGGTACAAAGCGAGCGCACTGGGCAATCAGCACAGTCTTGAGGGTGAAATCTAGTCAGGATATAGGGTTTCCCGGAATCGCGGTTGTAGGCTTTCCACGCCTGAGAGGTTTTACCTTGCGGGCAGGTCACCTGTTGGTTGTCCCAATCAATCTCGAAGTGGTTCAACGTGAAGGCCCCTTCAGTTCGCGTTTGCCAACTGGTATCAAGGCGAGCTGGTCCAACCATCTCAATGCCTTGACTCTCTGCATTCACTAGCAGAAACGCATTGACATAGGCGGCATCGGCAAAGTGCTCTTGGGGCCGAAGATGTTTGTCGACTAGCGCCTGGTGAATGTCGTCAACGCACTGTGCCTCATGGACACTAGCATCAGTCGTCATCACATGAGTAATCAAATGACAGCTGTCATCATCGCAGGTTTCACTCAAGTGGGTGATATAGCCTGTCCAAGTGGTGCCACAGCGACGGCGATAGCGTACGTCTGTGTCATAGGGTGACTCGATCGTAGGTGTCTTCTTCGTTATCTTGTTGTTGCTTTTCCAACACAGGCTCGGGCCATCCTCCTGATTGTTGTACTCATAGTGATAGGGCCAAAGTTCCTCGAGTGCTTGCACGGTTTTGAGGGCCTTGCCTTCGGCGGCTATCTCTGAGTCGGCTAGGCATTTGAGTAGATAGTCACCATCTTCTCCAACCTGTTGCGCATAGGCGATACGCTCTGCTGGTTTTGACGGCAGTCGGTAGTCTTCAATACGTCGCCCATAGCGTTGATACCAGTCTTCGGGGGCTATCTGTTGTAACCATTCAGGTGCCAAGACGGCTAAGTCGTTGAGGGCAGCGCGGAGGGTCTCGCCAACTACTTCTAATCGGTTCAGACTACGGATTGCTCCCAGGATGCGGGTTGAGTCAGTACGTTGCTTGCCTCCAGCTTTGACCAAGCCTAATTCTCCACAGCGAGTCAGCAGTTTATCTAACAGCAAGTGCTCGACGTTGCCTACTATCAAACGGTCTCGAAATTCACTCAGAACGCTGTAATTGAAGCCTGTGTCAGTCAGCTCTAGCCGCAGTAGGTA
Source organism: Cyanobacteria bacterium J06626_18 (assembly GCA_038523735.1). Taxonomy (GTDB): domain Bacteria; phylum Cyanobacteriota; class Cyanobacteriia; order Phormidesmidales; family Phormidesmidaceae; genus SIO1E4. Next base: position 4,853 of record JBCBJE010000363.1, read on the forward strand.
TTTCCAGTCGATGCGTGAGCGTACAGCGTCAGCGGCTTGACGGTCGGATAGGTTCTCACGGAACTGCATGATGGTGACTAAGGCTAGCCGCCACGGCGGAATGGCCGACTGACCTACCTTGGAGAACAGCTCAGCGAAGTCGGCATCTTCAAAGATAGGGCCAAGCTCATCATGCAGCGTTACGTAGGGATTGCCTTTAGCGAATACGGCTTTGGCAACTCGAAGCGTATCGGCGGGCACTAGCGATTCCGGCTGGGGCTTTAGGGACATGGCGTTCTTCCTTCAGGATGCACTTTAGCGATCGCACTTCCTAATAGCGATAGATTGGCCTCAGCTTACCGATTTTTTACTGCTTTTAGAGTTCGCCAACAGTGTCGTGGTAACAGTGAGAGAGCCCGCTGATGGTACTGGTCACGGTGGTTATAGAGCGCCTGGACAAACACCGTATCCAAAAACAGTCGATCGAGGCTCATTGTTCAGGCGCATCGCGCTTGGGCGTACCGTACAAGTAATGGTCGTGCTCGATTGACCAGTCTTCTGGAGCCGATACCGTTCCCGCATGTTCGCGCAAAACATCCCACGCTGTTTTTGGCGTATCAACTGTGCTCCCTGTAGCTGCAACAGAGGGGGCTTCATCGATGATGACGACCACATTGTAATGATCAGGCGGCAAGTCAGAAACCAACTCAATCGATAGCTTGCCATCGGGTGTCACAGTCGCAACAGTTTCAATTGTTTTCATCGTATTGTCTGCCAGTTGATGCCGTGATCCAGGTCAGCCGTGCGCTTGGGGACCACCACCTTCAACGTAGCACTTAAAACTGGCGGCTCCATTCCTTTGGCCAGCGTTCGATGACGACTTTGGTTTGAGTAAAAAACTCGACGGCATGGTGACTTTGGCCATGCAAATCGCCAAAGAAGCTATCCTTCCAACCGCTGAAGGGGAAAAACGCCATCGGGGCCGCAACACCGATGTTGATGCCGATGTTGCCTGCTTCTGCCTCGGAACGAAATTTCCGCGCTGCCGCACCGCTGCTCGTGA
>JBCBJE010000364.1:0-5889 GCA_038523735.1 Cyanobacteria bacterium J06626_18
TGCCGGGCGCGATTTGGTGAATGATATGGCTGAGGGGACGGCTATGCTGCTGGCGGGCCTACTGAGCGATCACCTGCTTGAACCGGCGATGCAGTCGCCGGGTCCGTTGCGCGCTTTGTTTGCGCCTGTTGTGGGTGCAGGCGCGGGGGCTGGGATGGCGCTGCTGTATGTGGGGAGCGCGATCGCTATGCTGCTCGTCGGCATTATTGGTTTTAGAATGCCGCAGCTGCGTCTAATCGAACAGACGGCAAAAGCTGAGCCGTAAGCTAAACGAGGTAAAGGCATCGCTACTTACGCGCTGATATCTGATAAGCCTTTGGACTGACGCCATACTTTTGCTTGAAGGCGGCGTTGAATGAGGTTGGACTGTTGTAACCAACGGCGCGGGCAACAGTAGCAACCTTCATTTGACCATCTAGAAGAAACTGTTGGGCTCTTTCCATACGGCGATCGCGCAAATAATCAAATACGGTGCTACCAAACACTTCCTTAAAGCCTCGTTTGAGGTTGTAGTCACACATCCCGATTCGTTGCGCTAACTCCATCAGTGACGGTGGGTCGGTCAGGTTTTTTAGCAAGATTTCTTGGGCGTAGTGGATGCGATCGCGGTAATCAAGATCAAGTAAGACAGCCTGAGCATCGCCCTGGTGAATATTAGCTTCTTCTTCCATTAGCAACACCAACAGCTCAATCGTCTTGCTTTCTAAATACATCCGCTTGGTCAGTCCTTTATAAGGGCACTGGAGGATTTGCTGCAGCGAGGCGTTCATCATCGGGGATGTTTCGCCAGCCCTCTTATAGCAGGCGCTCCCGCTCGGTCTAGTCAAATGCTTAAGGACTTGGGGCAATTCTCCTAACGGATCGCTGACGAAGGAATACAGCACTTTTGGCCGAACAAAAATTGTAACGAAAAGGAAGGATCCTGTATCCGCAAAATCGTCGATATACCGATCAACGAAACCAGCACCGTGAAGAAAAAATCTTCCTTCATACAACAAGAAGTCAGTTCCTCCACAAAAAGAAAAACCTATGTTTTTCTTTTTTCCCCGAAGTATGAAATACCACGCTAATGCTCGGTCACTTTCACGGACATCCAATAGCAGCCGATCGCGATTGTGCGTTTTCTCAATCAGCAGAAACATTCCCTCGCGCAACTGAATCCATCGCAGCCATCCCTCAACACATCGCTCCGTGTAATGCCGAGTCATGTCCTGCTCGTCAGTTGCATCAAAATGTAGATCTTCATTGCCTGATTCTTTGAATTGCTCAAAATATTCTTGCCAGTCTAAGGAAATAGTCATGATGCTGAAGGTAGATAGCAGAGGGAAAGCTTTTTGAGCTAAACGCTAGCTGCTAAATGCTAGCTCATTACTCGTTCACTCTTGCGAGTACCGTTTCTCACGCTTGCCAACCGTTATTAGTCAGCTCTACTGACCAACAGCTGACCCAATTTTAATTTATCCGAAACGGTGTTTTTTTCTCTCCAGAACGGCGTTTTGCGCTTTCCGATTGATGATCCGTAGTATGGTGCATCTAGTGTAATTACTGAGTTTCATTCTCAATAGTTTCTCAAAGGTTTTGCAATCCACCGCAGAACCCTGCTAGAAAATCTTCTAAACGCTTTTTGAAACTTACCTGTTTTGCAGGCACTCAGGGAGTTCTCTAGCTTTTGACTTAGCCGATTAGACGGCCTGATTCGGCCCTATGACTAATAGGGCCAGCTTCTTGAGTTGGTGCGACTTAAGGCTGCGCCTTGATCGATTCGCTGCTTACTGACCGTAATCAATCTGAAAATTACCCAAGGAGAAAATTCAAGCTCATGCCACAAGTTAGTCTTTTTACCGGTCCCGACTACCTAATTGAAGCTGAAGGCACCGTCTCAGCCCACGCCTTTCTTGCCACCAATGGCGTGATTCCCGAAGGCGGTCTGGTCGTCTCGGTCGATGCCCCCAACCTCAGCGAGTTTGATTTGGCAGGCGTTTCCGTGGAAGGCGGCGAAATCGTCGCGGTGCGCGACGGTGGGTTTGACCTGCGGATGACGGAATACACCACGCTGGTCAACCTGCCCATCGCCGCTGATGGCGAAACCGAAGTAGGGGAAACGACAAGCTTTAGCCTAGCGGCGGGAGATGGCTACGAAATTAACTCCGACTACAGCGGCGGTACGTTCAACCTAGTCGATACGCGAGCGGATATTCCCCTCGGCGTGGTCACTGAACCCAACGACATCATTGGCGTTGCCATCGACACGCAGATCACCCCTGAGAATCCTTCCTTCTCAGCTACCGATAGTGTTAACTTCGACATTGGCAACCGCTACCTCAACGCTGATGGTACTTATACCTATCTCGACTACGTCGAAGATGTCGACCTTTATCAGGTGGATTTGAGTGCAGGAGACACCATTGCTGTCGAAGTTTTTGATGTTGAAGGTAATATAAGCATTCTTGAATCCGATGACTTCGGCTTCACGGTGAACGTCGGCTTTATATCAGGCTTGGCAGTCTTTGACACTGATGGCAACCGACTTCTTGCTAGTGCTGGCGAAATTACAGCCGCTGCCCCCGACAAGCTATTTGGAACGGCTAATGACCTAGGAGGTACCTACAACGAAGATCGTACGCTTAATGTAGATGAAACGGAAAATTACCTTGAATTTACCGCTCCCGAAGATGGAATTTACTACATTGGTGTCTCTGGCCTTGCATCGGCGGTGCCTGATTACGGTGGGTTAGATGCTGCTTACAGTATTGAAGTCCCAGCTTTAGGAGACGAAAATAAAATAGCCTTTGGTAATTACGAAGTCGAGATCGATTTATTAACGCCCGATAATCCTCGCAAGACGGGAACGCCTACACCCCCCGTAAGCAACCCCAACGTAACAAATCCCCCTACACTATCTTTGAGTGCGAATCCCAATACTGAAGATAGCGAGGGGAACCTTATTCCAGGAGTTGTCGAATTTTTAGAAGATGGAGGCATTTCTAGGGTCAACTTCACGATTCAAGCGGAGGGAGAAATTCCTGAAGGGGGCATTGAATTTGTCCTCAACAGCAACGCCAATTTATTGGACTACGTTTCATTTCGGCAACAGGACACGCTTCCCAGCACTATTGGTGGGCAGTCGCTCGGCTCATTTTATAACGAGGACGGCATTCCTACGGGGATTCGACTACTGATCGAACAGCCGACCATGATAGTCGCCCTTGAAGCTGCCAACCCGGCAGATGGAATCATTGAATTTCTGGGGATAGAACCTTATCTAGATGTGTACGAGCCGCTTGAAACCGACGGGGCCGAGGAGGTTGCCTTCTTTCTACAACCTGGCGAAGGCTATGAAATTGCCCCCGATGCTGGAACAACAGAAGTGACTTACTACGATTCAGTAGAAGATGTCCCGGCCTCTGCGGGGGGTGGGAGCACCGTTCCTGAAGTGGGCGTTAGCATTAGCGAAACGCAGCTGATTGAAACTGAACAAACTGAAACAACGCTGACCTTCACCCTGTCTGAACCACCGCCCGCCGAAGGTTTAACGGTGCTATTGGATAGCGATGACAACACAACAGTTGGTAGCGTCCTCAGTCAGTTTGATGTGCTGAATGCCGAGGTGGTTGGCGGTGATTTTCCAATTGCCAACGGTGATCGCTCGGGCTTTTTCTTCAACATCACCGAACAAACGGCCACGATTACCCTGGCAGTCTTTGACGAGCTAACGGTTGATGCTGGCGTGCCCGCTGATTCTTTTCAAGAGGGCATTCTCGACCTGACCTTTGCGCTTGAGCCTCAGCTTAATTATACGATTGACCCCGACGCGAGTGAAATCAACCTCTCGATCTTCGATAATCCTGACTCCCAAGTTTTTGTGACGCCCACTGCTGCGACTGCTGATGACGAAGCAAGCACCGATCTAATTGAGTCAGAGGGTACTGTTGGCGTTATTAATCTGAGCGTGAGTGCGTCACTACCAGCAGAAGGCTTAACGGTTAGTCTCAGCACCGATGCTCTCGCCGATTTTGATACTGAGGCCATTGCGGTAGAGGGCGGCACGATAGCGGCGGTGCGGGACGACGGACTAGATGTCACCCTGACCGAACAAGAAGCTACTGTGCGCTTACCGATTCTCGACGATGGCATTGATGAGGGCAGTGAAACGGCTACGTTCAGGGTAGAACCCGGCGACGGCTACGAAACCGCTGAGGTATTAGCTGAGGTCACCTTTTTCTTGGGGGATACGCTCGGACAGGCTGGTTCCCCTGAAGAGATTGAAGGCAACAGCACTCTACCTGTGGCGAACTCCCTCGGTTTAAGCGCAGCCAACCCGACGATATCGATTCGCGGTGGTTTGTCTAGACTCGAACCAGAGTCTGGTGGAAATAACTGGCTTGGCTTTTCCGAAGATGTCGACTTCTACTCGTTCACCTTGAATGCGGGTCAGACGGTTGCTTTAGATATTGATGGACGTGATGACTTTTCTAGTCTCATCACTTTCCCAGAAGTGTATATCTTCCCCGAATTCCAAGATATACCCCAGACAGTCGATACTGAACTGCGCTTGTTTGACGCTGAAGGTAATGAACTGGCAGCCAATAATGATGGTGCAGCCCCTGATGAGGAGTTCTCCCGCGACCCGTTTAACGAGTTCACGGCTGAAACCGCAGGCACTTACTACGTGGGCGTGAGTGCCTTGGGCAATCGTAACTACGATCCCTTTACACAATTCAGCGGTAGTGCTTGGACATTCCCAGAGGTAGGCGTTTTCTTCGGCGACTACAATCTCACCGCTACCCTCACCGCAGCCCCTGGCGGCCCTGTCACTCCCACTCCCGGCGACGATACCCTCACCGGCACCGCCGATTCTGATACCCTCTTCGGCGACCTCGGCAACGACGTCATCACTGGCAGCGACGGCGACGACATCCTCCGAGGCGACCTCAACACCCGCAGCCCCCAAGGCAACGTGATGGGCGGCAACGACATCATCTTCGGTGGCGACGGTAATGACCGCATCGGCGGCAAATCCGGCAACGATATCCTCAGCGGCGACGCAGGCGATGACCTGATCTACGGCGACGCAGGCGACGACATCCTTATGGGTGTCACCGGCAACGACATCCTCGTCGGCGACAACTTCTCCGGCGGCAGCGGCAGCGACCTATTTGTCTTCGGCAGCGGCGACGGCACCGATACGGTGCTTGACTTTGAGGTGGGCATCGACAGCATCGGTCTAGTGGAGGGTGAGTTTACCTTTGCTGATGTGACGCTGACCCAGGATGGGGCCAACACGCTGTTAGGCGTTGGTAGCGAGACCCTTGCCGTACTCAACAACGTCATGGCTTCAGCGTTGGGCGAAGGCGACTTTGCCACAGTCCCCGATGTATCCAATCCTCAGGAAGCGCTAGCGATCGCTTAAACAGCAAGCAACAGCGGGCCTTTCCCTACGAGGGCGGGGGCTAGGCCCAGACAGACCAACCGCCTTCAGACTAACTTGAATCACGCATCCGGCTTGTTCCTTTCTCCAGAAGAACAGCCGGATTTTCTTTTTGACAGCAAGAACGCAAAACCACTGATACCTGTTACCTGTTACTTCATCCCCCCCTTACCTTAAAATAAAGCAGCCACCCCACCCCCGTGACCATGCCCAAATGGTTCAATACCGCTGGCCCCTGCAAGGCCGACATCCACTACATGCTGCCACCTCTAGCACGGCTGCCTAATTTGGAACGGCTGATTGCCCAGCAGGGCTACTTCGGGTTTGCTGAAAAAGTTTGGAGCACCGCTCAAAGGTCTCATAGGATACCCCCAGGCTGTTGGCCTTCATATGGATAGCAGGGATAAATCTCGAATATGCCTATCCCAAGGGAGCCTGAAGCACTTTTTCGGGGCTCCGAA
>JBCBJE010000365.1:0-5882 GCA_038523735.1 Cyanobacteria bacterium J06626_18
CCATATCGAGCCTTGCCCAAGAAGTTTATTCATGTTTTGGGCTCATGTTTGCGTGTGCCCGCATTGACCTGTCAGTGCATGGCGGCTACGTAACGAGCAAACGCTAGGCAGTTGAAATTGTTGCCTCATTTTGTACTGAATACACCTCCTAACGAAAAACATGACAACTCCGACTAATGACCGGGTGATCCTGTATGCAATGGATCCGCGTCGCACCCCTAGCGATCGCTTCGAAACACCCATTACGGATGCCGAGGGCAATGTTTTGCCGGAAGCGAAGCAGTACAAGGTCTCAACTGGGAACTTCCTCGTTGAACAAGATCAGGTCTTCTGGGGCGATATTCAAATCAGTGCTACGGCTGCTAACGGCGATCGCGGCATCGTCAAGTCAACCCATGATTTGCTTGGCGTCAAAAGCTATACCTATGCTCCCGGCAACTTCAATAAAGCGAAGTTAGACAATGCTCTGAATTACATGCCCGATGAAGGCGGCACCGAAATTATCAGTCTGGACTTTCCAGGAGCCGTTAACGAGGTCACGCTAATTCTGGCACTCTTGGACAACGATCAAGAACAAGTGCAGTGGCAAGCCTTCGATAAAGCAGGCAATGTCATCGATGAAGGCATTCTCAAGACGCGAGACGGCACCCAAATTGATGCGCTGGATTCAGAGGAGCTCAATTTTGGGGAAGACACAACCTACGAATTCAACCTTCCGACAGCAAGTATTGCCCGCCTGGAACTCAGCGCCTTGGAGGATACCGGCTACTCGCTAGCCGGCATTGGCTATACCCCTGATGACGGCATTGCCAATGCGGGCCCTGCAATTACCAGTGCTGCCGCTGCCAACGTCGTAGAGAATCAGACCTTCGCGATTGATGTCGCAGCCAGCGATGATGCGGACTTCGAAGGAGCGGGGTTAACCTATGCTATCACCGGGGGCGCGGATGCCGACCTGTTTGACATCGATGCTGCGACAGGCGTCGTCACGTTTACCGCGGCTCCTGACTTCGGGAATCCGGCTGATGCCGATGCTGACAATACCTACGACCTTCAGGTTACGGTCACCGATTCAGAGGGGCTAACGGATGCCCAGGCGATCGCGATTGCCGTGACTGAGACACCGACGCTCACCCTCACATTGGACACTCCGAGCATTGCCGAGAATGGCGGTACAGCGACAGCGACGATAACCCGGAATACCCCCACCAGTGATGCTCTAACAGTTACCCTGAGCAGCAGCGATACTAGCGAAGCTACGGTGCCAACCACGGTCGTGATTCCAGCGGGTCAAACCTCTGCCACCTTTACCGTGACGGGAGTCGATGATGCGATCGCCGATGGCACTCAAACACCGACCATTACAGCTACCACAACGGGTTTCACCGACAGCACCGCAGCGCTAGCAATTACTGACGATGAGACGGCAGCGCTGAGCCTCAGCCTCGATGCCGACAGCATTACGGAACAGGGTGGCGTCGCGACAGCAACCGTTAGCCGCAACACGCCCACCGACGAAGCTTTGACCGTTGCTCTCAGCAGCAGCGATACCGGCGAAGCCACTGTACCTAACACGGTCGTCATCGCGGCGGGTCAGACTTCAGCGACTTTTGCCGTCACAGCGGTGGACGATACCCTGGTTGATGGTACGCAAACTGCGACTATCGCCGCTACCACAACGGGCCTCACCAATAGCGTGACAACGCTGGACATCACAGATGATGAAGTTCCCGCACTCAGCCTGAGCCTCGACTCCAACAGCATTGTTGAAAACGGGGGGACCGCGATCGCGACCGTCACCCGCGACGGCGATCGGGGTGCGGCCTTGACGGTCAATCTCAACAACGACGACCCAACAGCTACCACCGTCCCCGCGGCAGTCGTGATTCCAGCAGGAGAGGCTACTGCCAGCTTTAGCATCACCGGGGTCGATGACGCGATCGCCGATGGTACTCAAACATCAGCAATTACGGCGTCGGCGCTAGGGCTCACTGCTGACACGGTCACCTTAGCCGTCACAGATGATGAGACGGCCACCCTTACCCTCACGGCTGGCGCGACCAGTATTGCTGAAAACGGTGGCAGCACAACCGTCACCGTGACACGAAATACCCCTACTACAGAAGCGCTGGAAGTCACCCTCGGCAGTGATGACGTGACAGCTGCTACGGTTCCATCCACCGTGGTGATTCCAGCCGGTCAAGCAGCCACAACCTTTGTAATAACTGGGGTAGACGACAGTATTGCCGATGGCATGCAAACACCCACAATCACTGCGTCCGCTTCTGACTTTGCGGCAGACAGCGTTGAGTTGGCAGTTACGGACGATGAGGTCGCGGCACTAACGCTAGATATTGACACCGCTAGCATCGCGGAGAATGGCGGGACGGCCACCGCATCGGTGACCCGCAATACCGCTACCAACACTGACTTGACTGTCACCCTCAGCAGCAGCGATACCAGCGAAGCTACGGTTCCCGCTACAGTGGTGATTTCAGCGGGACAGCAGGCGGCCACCTTCACGGTCATAGGGGTTGATGATCTTGACGTGGATGGCCCCCAAATAGCTGTCATTAGCGCATCTGCTTCTGGCCTCACTGGCAGCACGGTGGCGTTAGCGGTTACTGATGATGATGAGGTTATTACTCGGGAGCCCATTCGCATTGAGGCGGAAGACATTGCGGTGACCACGACCTACCGCACTGAAAATATCGGAGCCGCTTCGGGTAACCAAGTCCTCAGCCTGCGCGGGGTCACAAAGAATGAAGTCGGTAGTGCCACCTTTGACTTTGCCGGCCCAACGGGGACATACACCCTCGTCCTTGGCACCTTTGATGAAGAGGATGGTGAGGCTACCTTCACCGTGACTCAAAATGGGAATTCCGTCGGTGACCCCATTCTGCTGAATCAGTCCTTAGGGAGTAGGACCCCCAAAGACACTACGAAGGTTGCCCCTGTGGTCGCTACCGGCGTGTCGATTGCAATGGGCGATCGCTTCACCATCACAGGCTTTGAAAGCTGTGGTGAACATGCTCGCCTCGACTTCATCGAGTTCCAATTTGAGGACGCAGCGACCAATACAGCCCAGATCGCTGGGGACGACACGGTAACAACCGATGAAGATACTCCGCTAACTGGCAACGTGCTCACTAATGACAACGATGCGGATGGCGATCCACTCACGGTTACCGCTGTCAACGGCACGACTGTCAGCATCGGCACGGAAGTTGAACTCGCCTCTGGAGCCTTGCTGACGCTCAATGCCGATGGCAGCTTCAGCTATGTTCCCAATGATCAGTTCGAGTTCTTGGGCGTGGGCGAAACGGCGATCGATAGCTTCGATTACACCGTCAGCGACGGACAGGGCTTCAGCACAGCCACGGCCACTGTCACGATTGAAGGGGCTGAAGAACCCGCCTTAGACCTCACGCTCACAGTCGACAGCCTAGCTGAAAAGGGGGGCACAACGACGGCAACGGTAACCCGCACGGGGAGGACCGAAACCGATGTGACGGTCGCTCTCACTAGCAGTGACCTCAGTGAAGTAGCCGTACCTGACACGGTCGTAATTGCAGCGGGCCAAACTGCGGCAACTTTCCAAGTGAGTGCAGTGGATGACGCGATCGCGGATGGTGCCCAAACTGCCACGATTACGGCTTCAGCGACAGGTCTGACTGAAAGCGCTGTTGATCTCACTATCACTGACGACGATCAAACCGTGTCAGAACCGGAAGGTATTCTTCTGGCTTTGAATCAAAACACAACCCTGAATAGATTGGACGCAACGGTCCAAGATATCATCCAGTTTGACGGGACAAACTACAGCCTCTTCTTCGACGGCTCGGATGTAGGTATTGCCGGTGCTGAAATCAATGCCTTTGATGCCATCAGCGATACAGAGATTCTCCTTTCCTTCGATAACCCGATCGCGATCGCCGGCTTGGGAACGGTAGATGATTCCGACATCGTCAAGTTCACAGCCACCAGCCTGGGTGAAAATACAGCAGGCTCCTTCTCGCTGGTGTTTGACGGCAGCGACCTGGGTTTGAGCAGCGGCGGTGAAGATATCGATGGCCTGGTGGGATTGTCAAACGGCGATCTGCTAATTTCCGTGAACGGCAATCTCAATCCTGGCAGCGGCGCGATCGCAGCCAATGAGGATGTGGTTTTGTTCACTCCAACCTCCACCGGAGCCACGACAGCAGGCAACTTTGCTCTGTTTGCGGATGGTAGTGATGTAGGGCTCAGCGATGAGGATATCGATGCCTTTGGGACCGATACCTCGGGTGACCTCTATATCTCCTTCACCAACAGCTTTACGACGGCGAGTACCTCGGGCCAAGACGAAGATGTGGCAATCTTCGCACCAGCTTCGACGGGTGAAAATACGAGCGGCAGCTTTGATTCTGAGCTATTCCTAGATGGCAGCCAGTCCGGTCTGCAGTTCCGTGATGTGCAGGGCCTCGACCTGACCTTCACCGCCGTATAATCCATCTAAGACATTAGAGGCCAATCTTCAGGTAATTTGGCTTCACGCAAATCGAACCGCCAGGGGAATTCCCTTCGCGGTTCGATTTGCTTAGGATAGTGAACACCCATGATTGCGTAAGTTAATCGATGGTTCAATCACGCCTCCATGCTAGCTGTGCTGCAATTGAACGCCGTAAAGAGGCCATCCACACCTTTGCCAAGAGACAACCCTGAATCAACCTCAGATACAAATACTACAGAAAGCTATCAACCGTTCATCAAATGACGGTTACGAGCGATCGCTTCCAGTCACGGCTTTCTCTGGGCGATGTGAAAAGCAGAGATATAAGAAAGTTGTAACCTACCCCCAAAATCGGACTCTATGCGACTGCTTAATCCACTGAACAAAGCTTCCCGAGTCTGCGGATCTAACTTCAAATAAGGCGAATAGGTATTTAGAAGCATCAAATATTCGTCCGTTGAGTAAATCACTTCCGATTCGACAGAATCGGAGACAATGTTTTGGAAATAACCTGAATCAGCAATCATTTGGCCTAGCCCCTGCAGAATTTTTTCCTGGGTCTTTGTGTCCTCAAATTTGGCCAGCGACGGGGCATGGGCCTGATAGATCGCAGATAAATGCTGATGCACTTCATAGGTGGGTTGAAGTTCCTTATTCCACAGCAGAATTAGACACCCCTTCGGATGTAATGCCTGAGCGGCTTTGGGATAGCCTATGTTTGCCGGTATCCAATGAAAAGAACTAGCTGCCAACACAGCATCAAACTTACCTACCTCCAGCATCCATTCTTCAAAGGCGGTGTTGCGAATTTCGACCTTCGGATAGTGGCGACAATTTTGCTGAGCTAGCTTGTAGAAATTGGGGTCTGGCTCCAGACAGAGCATCGAGCAACCGAATTGAGCAAAGTCTACGGTTGCAGTTGCAGGACCACAGCCTACCTCAAGCATATGAGATGCTGGCGCCAGCTGAGCGATGTCTATAACCTGCTGAATTAAGCCTTGAGGATAGCGGGGTCTTGCCTGGTCGTAGGCTGATGCAGCTGGAGAATACCAGTGTCTTCGTTGTTCTAAATCTTTCCCAGAGAAATCAGCCAGTAACTGCTTTAGGTTCCTGTAATTCATATCTGTCACACCGGACACTTTTCGTGAAGATTAAGTGAATTTCCTGATTCTGCGATAGAAATTTAACCTTCGCTTTAACTGTGTTTGACACTCTGTTGCGTGGTTTTGCTGGGGTTTTGGGCTCTGAACGCTTCTTTTCACTCAACTTTCTGAAGGCTGCCGATAAATGAAATGTGTCATTTATTACAGGCAACAGTTTGACTAGCTGGGTGGGGAGTGGCTGCGCTCGCGACCGGTTTAGGGATATGGGGAGGCGTCTCGCCGGGCGG
>JBCBJE010000366.1:0-5880 GCA_038523735.1 Cyanobacteria bacterium J06626_18
CAGCTTCCATCGATGGTTTTACCTCTTCAACACAGCTCTCAGAATTGCCATGAATTGTAACATGACAGCCCGGCTCACTGGAGGGCCTCCTGAGACTTAGGGGACAGCCAGATCCCAAATTCTTCGGTAAAGCGATCGCTCAAAATGGCCTGCCGAATCCGCTGGGTAAACCGGACAAGCTCAGTGATGTTGTGAATCGATAGCAGCGTGTAGACCAGGATTTCACGAGCATGCAGTAAGTGGCACAGATATGCTCGTGTAAAGGTGCGGCAGGTGTAGCAGGGGCAAGTATCGTCCAGTGGCGTTAAATCTTTGCGGAAACGAGCGTTCTTCAGGTTCCACCGTTCACCTTGTACTAAGGATGTCCCGTGACGGGCGAGTCGTGTGGGGTTCACACAGTCGAAGAGGTCCATCCCCGCTGCGATCGCCTGTGCCATTTCGCGATAAGTGCCCACACCCATCAGATAGCGCGGCTTGTTGAGAGGCAGCAATGGCGTCGTGGCCCGGACAATTTTTTCGATCAGCTCGGGCGGTTCACCGACACTAACCCCCCCAATGGCATATCCCGGCAAATCCAGTTCCGTCAGCGCCGCTGCCGCCTGCTGGCGGAGGTCCAAATACACGCCGCCCTGTACAATGCCAAACAACGCCTGCCGCGGGTTCTGATGAGCCGTTTTGCAGCGCTGCAACCAGCGATAGGTCCGATCCGTTGCTACTTCCACCGCTTCGCGACTAGCGGGGTAGGGTGGGCACTCATCAAAGGCCATGATTACGTCCGCCCCGAGTTGATTTTGAATGCGAATCGATTCTTCAGGTGTGAGGTTGATGATACGGCCATCTTTAGGCGATCGAAACTTCACCCCTTCCTCAGAGATAGTCCGCATTTCACTGAGGCTGAAAACCTGGAACCCTCCTGAATCAGTCAGCATCGGACCATTCCAGCCCATAAACCGGTGAACGCCGCCCGCTGCTGCCACCAATGCTTCCCCTGGCTGCAGATGCAGGTGATACGTATTGGCCAGCACCATTTGAGCCCCTGTCGCACGTAACTGGTCAGGCGTGACAGTCTTAACGTTCGCAAGCGTCCCCACAGGCATAAAACGGGGTGTTTCTACCACTCCATGAGGCGTTTGGAAGCGACCCGCCCGAGCCAATGTGTGGCTACAGCCAGCTTCCTGCTCATACTCAAAATTTCTCAAGGTCTCTCTCGTCGCGTTTCTAGCCTTGGCGCTCTCTACGAGAGAAGCCCGTCGTCATCTAAGCAGTCATCCCAGTTTGAGGAAAGCGCTTCAACCATGATGGCTTCTAAAGCAGCGACATCCATTTTGCGATTCGCCTGCTCTTGGACGGGACTCGTAAGGGGAACCAATCTTAAACAGCGGCTGTCCTGCATCAGCTTAAAACACGCGGGCCGATTGGGCAGTTTTTCAAGCTCTAGATAATCAAAGCTATGGACATTAAGATACAAACTTTGATTGGCCACCAGAGTCGAGGCCCCAGGCTCGGCAAAAACATCCATGACATACCCAGTTCCCTGACTTAGGACATCTTCATCCTGGATGTCCATGTAGGTAACCTGACCTAAATCGTTCAAGAGCCTCAACATATCGGCCTTATTAACCACGATGCCATTGTCTACAAGGCAAGGTGCGGGCAGGTTACCCGAGCCAGCAGGGTTATAACTCATAGGATTGCCACAAACGCAAAACTCTAGCGACAAACACCGAAATTATCGGGGGTGTTCTGCAGCCTTATTCTCACAATAGTCGATTATGCGGGGATCGATCTCGGCAATAGGACGGTTTTCTGAAATCGGAATAAATTTTCAAGTGGTACAAATTTCTGTAAATTCCTGGATGGCAGATGGAGTGGGAGGGTGGATGGGTGGATGGGTAGTAGGGTGGGAGGGTGACGGAGTGATAAGGCGCTGGATAGCTCAGCTAATTGGAGCCGTAACGTTCTACACGTGCATACCAATTCCTCAGCAGTGGCCAATGGAGTTTGCGGGGATTGCTCGCTACGCACCGTTGGTGGGGCTGGGAATGGGGGGGCTATTGGCTACTGGCGATGGGCTGTTGGCCTGGTGGGGGATGCCGGTAGGGACGCGGAGCGCGTTGCTAGTGGCGGCGGGGATCTTTTTGACAGGGGGACTTCATTTAGATGGGGCCATGGATACGGCAGACGGGTTGGCGGTGCCGGATCAGGAGCGGCGGCTAGTGGTGATGGCAGATAGTCGGGCAGGGGCGTTTGGGGTCATGGCGGCCATTGTTGTTGTTGGGCTTAAGACAATAGCGCTGATGGAGTTGGATACGCTGCGGTGGTTTGGCCTTATGGCAGCAGCGGGTTGGGGGCGCTGGGGACAAGTGATAGCGATCGCCCGCTATCGTTATCTCAAACCGGAAGGCAAAGGGGCTTTCCATAAAACCCATGCCCGGCCAGCAACCGATTGGCTCTTAGGATTCTTGGCCCTGATAGGGCTTTCAGGAGGTACGCTTCTTTTCCAGCCTGAGCAATGGCTATGGGTGGCTGGAGTAACGCTAGGGGGATGTGTGATCGCACTGCTGACCGGAGCCTGGTTGAATCGACAGTTAGGTGGCCAAACGGGGGATACGTACGGTGCTATCGTAGAATGGACTGAAGCCCTGCTTTTATGCCTAGCCGTGGGGTTGCAGTCGTCTTTACTGATGCCATGAGCCTTGTCCTTTACAACACCTTGACGCGCAAGAAAGAACCACTAGAAACGCTGGAGCCAGGCAAAGTCAAGATGTATTGCTGCGGCGTCACGGTGTATGACTATAGCCATTTGGGCCATGCGCGCTGCTACATCACTTGGGATACTGTGCGGCGTTACCTGATGTGGCGGGGCTATGACGTTTATTACGTGCAAAATTTTACCGACATCGATGACAAGATTCTGAATCGCGCCAAGGCAGAGCAGTCATCTATGCAAACCGTGGCCGAGCGTTACACCGCCGCTTACTTCGAGGATATGGTCCGACTGAACGTTCTGGAAGCGGATGAGTACACGTATGCCACAAAGACCCTAGACGGCATTCAACGACTCATCTCCGAGCTGGAGCAAAAGGGCTATGCTTATCCAGCCGAAGGTGATGTGTATTATGCCGTGCGGAAGTTTGCCGACTACGGCAAGCTATCAGGGCGTAAGTTAGAAGACATGCGGGCGGGGGCCAGCGGGCGGGTCACCGAAACGACGCTTAAGCAAGACCCCTTTGACTTTGCCCTGTGGAAAGCCGCGAAGGCAGGTGAACCCTTCTGGGAATCGCCCTGGGGACCAGGAAGACCCGGCTGGCACATTGAATGCTCGGCCATGATTCGCGATCGCATGGGCGATACGATCGACATCCACATGGGCGGCGGTGACCTGGTTTTTCCGCACCACGAAAATGAAATTGCCCAATCGGAGGCGGCAACCGGTGAGTCGCTTTCGCGGTACTGGATGCACAACGGCATGGTAAATGTCGGCGGCGAGAAGATGTCGAAGTCTTTGGGCAACTTCACCACCATTCGCCAGCTATTGGATGCGCCCGATGGACCAGACCCCATGGCCGTACGCCTGTTTTTGCTGCAAGGGCAGTATCGCAAGCCAGTGGACTTTACGGATGGGGCGATCGCCGCCGCCAAAAATAGCTGGCAGACGTTATCCGAGGGTCTGTTGTTTGGCTATGACTACGGCGCTAAGCTGGGCTGGCCTGATATTGATGATCAGGACTTCGGCCAACCGTCTGCCATGCGGATTGACCCCAACAGTGATCCGGTGCAGCAATTTCAGGCCGCGATGGACGACGACTTCAACACCTCCAGCGCGCGAGCTGTACTGTTTGACCTAGCTAAAGATCTGCGACGAGCAGGCAATGTGATTGTGCATACAGGACAAGCTGATATCGAAGCCGCAACGCTCCGGCAGCAGTGGCAGACATTGGTGTGCTTAGCCCAAATTTTGGGTCTAGAAGCCCAGCCGGAGGTTACGTCTGAGGTAGAGGGCGGGCTCTCAGACGAAGCCATTGAGACCCTGCTTGACCAACGACGGGCAGCACGACAGGCCAAGGATTATGCTGCGAGCGATCGCATCCGCGATGAGCTGCAGGCTCAAGGCATTACGCTAATTGATAAACCTGGTGGCATTACGGAGTGGCATCGGTAGAGGCCAAAACAAATGGACCAAAACGCCTTCCTTAGCGCTTCGGTCCATTTGATAAGCCTGGTTGGGCAGACGCAATAGTTTGCATCTTTGCCTGCAACTACGAGGATGGAACCAGCTGAACTATCAAAGCCTTAGCATCGAAGGACTGTACCTTCGCAGTTCCTTCCAGGTCTTTGACAATGCGGTCTAGTAACTCGCGAGCGCGATCGCGGTGCTGGTGTTCCCGTCCCCGGAGCCGAATCTGAAACTTCACATGATTGCCCTTGCTCAGCCAATCAGTAGCGCGTTTAATGCGAATGCCGTAGTCAGCTTCATCCACATTAGGACGCAGCATTACCTCCTTCATCGTGGGGCGGGCACTCTGCTTCTGACGCTTCTTCTGCTGGTACTGAAGCTTGCCGTAATCCACAATTTTGGCAACGGGCGAATCCTTTCCTTCAGAAACAACAACCAAGTCCAACCCAGCTTCTTCTGCGAGCTTCAGCGCATCACGGGTATCCGTTAAGCCGCGGTTGGTGTTTTCCTGATCGATCAGTAGGACTTGAGCTGCCCTAATACGATGGTTGATATTTGGCTGCTCAGGACGAACACGACGGTTGTCAAATCGTTGTCTAGCGATAGCGATGTCCTCCAAAAATTCGACGCTATAAGGGTTTGTGAAGTTTACACAGACTAGCCCAAGGTGTAGCGCGATCGCCCTCTTTCAAGGAATAGAGTCGAGCGCTGATACTCCCCAGACTATGAGTATCCGTAGTTTACAAGAGCACGCTTCGGCCCGGACAGACGTTTGCGGCTAAACTGTGACAGCTTCAGGATTCAGCTGCTCTTGTATCCCAACTGCAGAAGCAATTATGGGTACCGTGAGTAATCTTGAGGTCGAGAGCTGTCGTGCTACTCCTATTATATTTATCGGCACTCTGGAGTGTACATCGTCATAAAAGTTATCGGTGCGTGCTCAACTGCAGTCAATCTTCGCTGATTTGCCCAACCATGAACATCGAGCAGAAGCAAGCACTGATCCAGTATCTGGAGGACTTTGTGACCCCCGAGCGACGTGTCAGGATAGAGGACGTCTTGGCGCAGCGAACCCGCTACATCACCGTAGTGGCTGAAGATTTTCACAATGCCCACAATGCCAGTGCCATTTTGCGGACCTGTGAAGGACTTGGGATTCAAGACATCCACGTCGTCGAAAACTTTAATACCTTCAAAGCTCGTCGTGGAGCAGCATCGGGGTCCAAGAAATGGGTCACCGTTCATCATTACGATAGCGATACCGAAGACAATACGCAGACTTGTATGGATAAGCTGCGATCGCAGGGCTATCTGTTGGTCGCCACCAGTCCCCATGGCCGGGCACTCCCGCCCGAGGTTGTACCACTTGATCAGAAACTCGCTATCCTTTTCGGCAGTGAGCGGTATGGCTTGTCAAGATGTGCCCAATCCCAAGCCGATTTACAACTCAAAATTCCCATGGTGGGATTCATGGAAAGCCTCAACGTCTCGGTAAGCGCAGCCTTATGCCTATATACCTTGACCCAGCGATTACGGATGCTGGATGTCAATTGGCCATTAAGCGATCGTGAAAAGTCAGAGTTACGTCTGGATTGGATGCGATATTCGGCCCGTCACAGCGATCGACTGGTGCAGCACTTCCTGGCCCGCGAAGATGAGGGAGGGGGGGAGTGATGGGGTGGAAGGGTGGAAGGGTGGCAAGG
>JBCBJE010000367.1:0-5878 GCA_038523735.1 Cyanobacteria bacterium J06626_18
GGTAGGGCGAAGCGATATGTTAGTAGACATCGAATGTCGCCCAATGCATGGTCGTCTCCCACCCTGCGTCCCAGTGCTGAAGCTGAGTCTATATCCTCTGCTCCAGTCCTGTCCCCCCATAAACGCCCATGCACCCGACCGCCGCAAGGTTGATTGTTAGGTGTTTGAGGTTGTCTGCGGCGGGTGATGGGCACCGTTATTCCATTCTTTTAGTAAGACTTGGCTGTGAAGTCGTTGCAAAAACGGCCATTTTTGCACCAACTGCAGAACGAACTTGCCGACAACGTGGTTCCAGGATTTGCAGTGTCTCAAAGCTGGTTGCACAATCTAAGTCTCAAAACTACTGCTGCTAAATGGATTACGAGACATACCCGATCGAGTGCGATTCACCTCTGCAACTGAGCCGTCTTTATGGGCAAAGTCTCAGAAGCATTTTGTGGCCATGCCTCTCAAGGAGTAGTGCAGCTATACCCACGCGAATCGCCCTAAGCGTAGTAACCGTTATGACTACAGACAATAGATGTATCGCTAGGGAGTTTAGTTGACAATTGGAGTTTAGTTGACAAAACCTACACGCAAACTAAACTGCCGTTTTCCAGCAAACACTTTAGATGTAGCTACCCCAAAAGACCTTTGCCTGCAGGCTTTTCGCATCCGACTCAAGACGCAACATCACTCACCACACCGCGATCGCTCCACCACCGCAACGTATATGAGGACGGCTGACGCCTTGAAGATATGCCAACCACCGGCAAGGGCGCAGGTCGATGAGATAGGAGCGTCATATCGCTCTGAAATGCGGGGTTCGAGTCCCTGGGTTGGCACCAGGGGCTGAGAAGGGTTTCGACGGTTGATAACGCCAAAGCGCAACAACCGGAACGGGGTTCGAGTCCCCGCAGCTCCACTTGCAAAAGTGTTAGGGAATATCAAAGGTTTTCGTCCTTTGCGCTGTTCCCTAACAGTTTTCGATCAAGAGAGCGTCTAGCTAGCTAGGCGCTCTCGGATTTTTGATGCCTCAAGCTGAGCAGACTTCGCCATCTGATGACTTTCTTGGGATGAAAATATTGCAGCAGCCCTCTCAAAAGCCGCGAGTGATTCATTTAAATCGTGCCCTTGCTCGCGATAGGCAACTCCCAAAGTCCAACAAACAAACCCTAGATCGGGATCTTTCTGTAGAGCAATTTCTAGATCGGCAATCCCGTCCGCCCATCGCCTTTGAGTCAACCTTGCAGCCCCTCTAATGTAATAGCCTTGGGCCGTGTCGCCAATCAAGTCGTCGGTTGAATTACCTTGAGGGCGGCAGGCTGGATTCAACACTTCATTCATAGCAACACCTCCATTTATGCCTCCATTTTGCCTCCTCAATACTCATCCTGCTAGACAGTCCGGCCATTCAGGCAAAGAACTATTGATTGTTCTGCAAAGTGTCATCCGTTACGGTGCTGACGAGCACTCCGATAGGAAGCGGTTTCCTGGGAAGGCGAGCCAAACAATCTTTCCCAGCAGGGTTCGCTCTCTGCCAATTCAGAGGTGCGCCATAGAAGCAGTAGGACATACTCCTACTGCTTCTATTTTTTCCAGTGGGTCTAGAGATCGCAGCGACATCCCGGTTGGCAGACCATACCGTCCCCCAAAATAGCCTTCACCTTCACAGACTGGTTATCCGCTATGACGCTATCGCGCCGGGAATTTGGCGTTGTGAAACGTCTCAATGAGCTCTTTAGGAGATAACAATAATGAAACTATCAAGGCTTCCAATTCCGATAAAGTCACCCTTTCCAAGCAGTCCATATGTCGCCGAGTTGCAGATGAGCAGTGCTTCCCAACTCCTAACCTGGGAACAGGTGCGCGTGTTGCATGAAGCCGCCAGAGACCTCTGTCCGCAGCGATTTAGCTGGTGGTGTGGACTGCCGCCTGAGCTGTGGCTCGTGCCGCAAATTGATTACGTTTTCCCAGCACCAAAGCCTGATGAGCTACTCAGCACCAAGGCACTACGAATTGACATTAAGGAGGGCTATCAATTTGGCGGAGAATGTCAGACATATCTCACCCAGGAACAACTGATAACGTTACGGAAAATTTGCTATCGGGTTAGGTCAGACTTCAATTCCTATGCAAAGAATCAAAAGTTGCCGACCGAATTCGACTGGGATGATGCCTGAATAATACGGCACCGCCCCAGTCGAATCAGGCGCTTCAACACTCAATAACACCTTAAAGCTGTCTGCAATGTAGGCAGCTTTTTCTCTTGAATAGCAAAGGTTATCCAAACACCAGACTGCAAGCCTCTAAAACTATTTCCAATGGCAAAATAGGGAGTAAAGCATTTGTACTATTTATTGTCCCATCTTTGAGAGGCCACCATGGAAGTCTCGACTAACTTCACTCATCGCCTCTTCCGCGATGTCCTCAAAAGCGGTGAAGCCATTCATGTTTCAGAGTCCCTGCCAGACAACCTCCCTTTCGAGCTACCGCTGTTGCCTGCAACCACTGTCATCGCGGCGATCGCTCGGGGGGAACTGTTCTATGATTTCATCTTCAAGTCGCCCGCTACAGCTGCCGAGCTACAAGCCTTCTACTTAAACACACTCCGGCTCCTCGGATGGGAGCGCTGGTATGCTCCTGATGGCAAAAATAGAGAACCCCTTGGCATCATCAATGCTGGCAATCTGGGGCAACATCCGCTTTATTTTTGCCATCCACGAAAGCGATATTTCCTGGAACTTCACACCCTCTCAACCGCTACCGAGACCCGACTTCACCTCAAAGTTGTTTCCAGCATCTATCAACCAGGTGTTGAACCCACCTGGCGGCAACGACCCACCAACGCGACGCCGATGCCCGTCCTGATTCCCCCTCCAGGCACCAAGGTCAAAGGGGGGCAGTCTGGAGGAAACAACTTCACCATGCATGGAGTACGCACACTCCACAGTCCTCATACGGTCGCTCAATTAATCGACCATTTCACTCAGCAACTGCACCCTATCGCACAGCTAGAAGAAAGCAACACTTCGATAGAACTGGCTTACACCTTATGGAGCCTCACAGACCCTGCAGGTGAATCCTGGCAACTCTTCTTCAGCATCGCGGCAACAAGCCAGGTCCAGCAGTACACATCGATCCTCCGAGTAGACAGCCTAAGGGGAATCACCCGCGCTCAACCCTGGTCTCATCCACCCGCCAGTCAATGCAGTTTCGCCGCTGAGGACATCGTTACGCTACTGGAAACCCTACACCCCGAGACTCAAGTAGAGCTGAATTTAGGCAAGCTGCCCTCTCTGCCTGTCCCCCTAATGCCACTACCCACACAAGCTCGAATACTGGCGAGCCTCTCTACCCCAAGGCAATGGCGGATCTTCCTCGATCTGCCAGGGTCGGCTCAACAGGTCTTCACAGACCTCGCTCAGCAGCTCAGGACTCAAGGCTGGGAATTGGCTCACTCACCAGACCCGTTTGAAGCGATCGGGTTTGAGGATTCAGGCTTTTATCCCCTGTCCCCTGTCCGCTTTCAGCATCCAGAGCACTCAACTCATCAGCTCAGCTACTGGTCTAGACCCGCTCAGCCAGGTTGGGTCGATGTCGAACTGGTAATCAATGAAGAAGAAGAATACACCTCCAGAATCACGGACTCAACAACGCATGAAAGGGAGCGGCCACAGTACCCGACAGTGACGTTAGCGCTCCCCCCTCATTCTGTCGTCTATGCCGGTGATGGAGCCTATCACCCGGATCGATTCCGTACCTGTGTTTACCTCCGCACCGCTTTGAGTCTGGCTGGATTGATGGCTCATTACAACGCCCAACTGGCTGGATGCGGATGGGTGCAACTAGCTCACCAAGGTGGTACCAGGCTTTATATCAGCAGATGGACAACCACGAGCGATCGCCAAGGCACTTGGCATGGTCTGTTGTGGGTGATCAAGACTGAATCCAACCCAGGCGTCTATTCAGCCCATCTACAGCTCCAACGCCTCTAAGCGATCGCCTGACGCCTTTTAATTGGCTTTCTCGAAGCACGCTACCGCGCTGGGACTTTGCAGTTTTTGCTGCGATGTTCTACGAGGTAACGCTAATGAAGCGGTCTAAATCAAAATCTAAGTCAAGAGCCCAAAGCATGGCTGAATATGGCCTGCTCGGTCTACTGGGAGCCAGCCTTGCCTTATGTCTTGCAAGCTGTGACCCCAAAGAGAAGGAAGAGGAAGCCTCATCTCCCAGAGTCTACGCTGAATGCAACCTGACGGGAGAGCCGCAGGAAGCCGAGCTTGACGTTGGGGCAACTGGCTTCAAGTCGATCCACTGGGTAGACCTGGAAGTCATTGCTCCCGCTGAACGATTTCGAGGGGGTGGACCTGGCGCAGGACAGCCTAACTGGCTCAATCAGTACCTCATTCGCGCCATCGATGGCCATGAGATTGAAGTGGCCTTTGTGGTTACGCCGGTTAGTGGCCCGATATTCGAGGGCTCTGCGTTCACGATTTGTTAGTAATCCCTTAATTAAATACAGTCATTTATTAGGAGGAACAACAGAGACATAACACACCAGATCGCAACCCTAGACAGCCCGTGTCTAAGGCTGCGATCTCCTATTTAAAGGTAAAGGATGTTTTGCTACGCAAGACATCGACCCGCTGACGCGATGAGTGGCTGAGAAATCATTACAGTTTTGGAGAAACCAAAATGGGACGTATAGCTTCCCTGCCAAGCTGCGATATGCGCCGAATTTCCACACTCGATATTGGAGCTTGGACTCACGGTCGTGACCAGCTCCGACTGGAGCGAAGCGATATTCTGTCCTTGCGCTCGCTGCTTCGGATTGCCAAGCTCACGACACGTTTGATGTCATTCCTATCGTTTCTGCCGATAGGCCGAAAACTGAACATGGAAGACAGATCGCTCACTTCGACAGTGGAAGCAATCCTGGACTTCATAGAAACGCACCCGGAGATGGAAGCATTCACCTTCCAGGGCAAGCCTTAGCTCTCCTGATAATCTAGCTCCTTCCGCTTACACCGCCCGCGATCCTGATAATCCAGGGTCGCATCTTCTTTCTGGGTAGCGATCGCGAGGCTCTGGTGCATTTGGCGTAGCTAGGGGCGATCGCGACGCCCCTAAAGCTGCGACAGGCTAACGCCGTGCGGGGATGACCTTAATCGGAAAAAGTCATGTGCCGTGAAACTTTTTACTATGCATTCGGCTGCGACTACGAAGAATTAGCCGAATTCAGAGGCGAGAATGACGCCTACGACGGCTCTCTTGGGCCTTATACGACAGAAGAAATAAAGGCAGCGTCATTTTCGGTTGCCTTTGGGATGGTTTATGGAGAACCCATCAACGACCACGTCCAGTTCGATACACAGGTTCAGGCGAAAGAGTCATTGAGAACGGCATACGTCAAGCTCTACGACTGGGATCAGGAAATCACCTGTTTCAAGCGTTGTTGGTTGCTTGAGGAGAGCGAATTCCGAGGAGAAAAGGTCTATCAAGTCCTTGTCGATGATGCGGATAGTTCTTCCGGCTGGTTCACCGAGGATCGGCTCAGCCAGCAGCAGACGGGCTAACGCCCTGAAGATATGCCAGTCCCACGAACAGATGACGCAAGGGGCTGAGAATTGCAGCATCCTTGCGCTAACGCGGTGAGGATTTGCAGTACTTCACCACAACATACTGCATGAAGATTCATCTCCAGTGAGGCTACATCAACGCGGATCGTCTCAAGGTAGCCCAACGCTACACCGCGATCGCCTCACCACCGCAACACAAATTCACCGTCACTCCAACCGCTACAAGGAGAAACCCATGACATTTCAATCTGCACTTCAACCCTTCTATCAACCTTTCGTAGACGCTGCTCGTTTGCTCGACGAATACGGAGTTGCCA
>JBCBJE010000368.1:0-5867 GCA_038523735.1 Cyanobacteria bacterium J06626_18
CAGACAGCTTCAAGGTCAACGATTTCTTCAATCAATCCTCTGGCTTATAGACTAAGGTCGGCACAACGTTGGTTAGGCGGTTAGCTTCTCGCACACGACACCGGGAACTCTTTCGTATTCTGGGCAAGTCTTAGTAGATAAAGGAACAGCGTAACTCCATCTTGTTGGGTGACTTTGCATACTTAGGGGCTTCTTCTAGCTAACTGTGCGGGTTTCAGAATCTCGAAATACTCCATCTTAAAGATCTGAACTTTGCCCGCAAAACGCAGCGAGCAGGACACACGTTCTGTCCGTTATCAACACTGTGAAAGTGAAATATCTGCTAAGGTTAACTCCAAGATTTTATTAACAAAAATGACATGGAATGCCCCATGCAAGCACCTATTACACTGAACGCTCGTCAGCAGCATGTGCTTTGGGCAACCGTTCGGCAATATATTTCGACGGCTGAGCCAGTCGGTTCTAAGGTGCTAGCACGGGCCTATGACTTGAAAATTAGCCCCGCCACAGTTCGCCACGTCATGGGCTTTTTAGAAAAATCGGGATTATTGTTTCAACCCCACACCTCGGCTGGACGCATCCCCTCTGATTTTGGCTATCGCCTCTATGTCGACCAGCTTGTACATCCGTCGGAGGGGGTAGCGCAACAGGTGGATGATCAGCTCTCTGAAGCACTGAATTGGGATGGTTGGAGTATGGAGGCACTACTGCGAGGAGCCGCCCAAATTCTAGCAACGCTTAGCGGTTATCTGACATTAATTACAATGCCCCAGAGACGCGAGGTGACAATCCGTCATTTACAGCTGGTTCCCTTGGACGAACGCCAGGTATTGATGACCGTGGTGCTGAATTCTCTAGAAACGCAGTCAATGGTGATTCAGCTATCGTCACCTGCCACAGAGGGCGACTATGGCCTCGACATCTTAGAAAGGGAACTAAAAATTCTGTCCAACTTTCTCAGTACCCGGCTGATGGGCCAATCTTTACTCAAAATTTCCGAAATTGATTGGGGCGAACTAGGTCAAGAATTTCAGCGTTATGGGGACGCCTTACAGAAGGCTGTGCAGGTTTTGGCTGATCGAAATCAAGCTGCTGGTGCAGCTCAATTTGTCATTAGTGGCCTGGGCGAAGTGCTGCGCCAGCCTGAATTTTCAGAAGCCCAACAGATTCAGTCCATCGTTCACCTTTTGGAAGAAGGGCAGGCTCAGCTGTGGCCACTGGTATTCGAGTCCAGCTTGAAAGAATCTGTGGCTCAGCGGGTGCGCGTTTGGATTGGTTCTGAAAATCCACTGACACCTATGCAAAGCTGTGCTCTGGTGTCTTCCATCTATCACCGAGGCGATGCGCCAATTGGTAGCGTCAGCGTGTTGGGGCCCACACGCATGATGTATGACAATGCGATCGCGGTAGTTGAAGCCGCTGCCGACTACTTATCAGATGCCTTCAATACTGGGCTGTAAGCACCTGTCTGTAAACTCTATGTATTTGGTTGAAGCTATGCTTCGGCATCACATCCCGACCCCATCCAGATTCCCGGTTTTGGCTTAAGGAAAAACGCCAGTTTTCATATCTTCTGCAGTTTAAATCTAGCGTTTAATTTATGCCTGAGGTTGACTTCACATCTCGAATGAGGAGTTATACTCTGAGCAAAGATGTGTGCATGTTACAATACAGAGTCAAGCAGTTCCTGAAGATGTCAATAAACATGCTACCTGTTGAGAATCACAGAGCGTTATCAGCGCATCAGCGGCTGATGTATATGGCTGAAGAATACAAGCGGCGAGGCTACGATGTCAGCGTCTATCCGACCGATGAGCTGTTGCCTGATGCATTGCATGGCTTTGCGGTTGGGCTTGTGGCTAGAGCTAGCGGCTCGCTGGTGATTGGTGATGTCAGGAATCGTGAGCAGTTGACGCTCAATGGGGCCAAGGATTTGCGAGCGATCGCGCGTCAAGTAGAAACTATTCCCAATAGCTATTTTGACTTGGTTGTCACCAACCCTGCCTAGTGGGCAACTCCTATTTTGAGTTGGCCCTATGGGTGGGTTACCATCAGCATGAAGTCATGCTGCTCGGGAGGGTTTGCTGATGTTCCATCTCTATCTCGGGGCGTTTGATATCGTCCTCTATCTAGGAGGCGCTTACTTTGCGATGGTCATGGCAAACGCCATCTGTGATGACCAAAAGCAAGCCAAAGTAATCCGCCCAGCAACTACGAGAACTGCTGAGACGCTAACTTCGGCTCAAGCGACTATTTCACGGGCGGCTGTTCCTGCCTCTAAACGAGAGGAAGATGTGCCAGTTCAGGTCTCTATTCGAGGGTAGTAAGCTTTCAAAGCTTTAGATCGACGATCACGGGGCGATGATCGGATCCTATATTAGGACCGACACGAACGTCGACGACCCCAAGCTCGGGGCTCAACAGACAGTGGTCAATGGGAATAGAAAAGAGTAGGCTGGCCCATCCTGGAATTTGATGATGCGTTCCAGCCGTTGGCCAACTGGGGAGTATACCAAACCCCTTGCGGGCATTTTTGAGCTCTGTCTGCCGGACCAAACGCCCGTAATAAGCTGACCACATAGAAAGATTGAGATCCCCTATCAACATTTTGGGGGTATTGACTGTTTGGAGATATTGGCCAATTAAATCGAGCTGCTGATTCCGCGACTGGAAAAAGCTAGGTCTAACCGGAGGGAGCGGATGGGTTCCTACAAACGAAAGCGTTCGATTATGGATGCTGATTTGTCCCGTCAGGCTGGGGATGCGGTCGTCGCCGAAAGCCACGCGCTCCACTGCGTCAAAAGAGGTCCGACTATAGAGCACAATGCCGAAGTTATAAGGACTGCCTTCGCCCGACGAATGGGGTAGCACATTACTAAGCGTGTCAAGCTGACTGATCCAGGCATCATTGACTTCCATGAAAAGGGCTAAATCAGGATCTTCCTCGCGAGTGAAGGCAAGAACGTCTTCGTACTGTTTGTTCTTTGTGTTGACGTTAGCGATGAGGACACGAAAATTGCCAGTCTCATCCGCAGTGAGAAATTTGGGGGGCCAATACCAAGTGACGACTTGCGTGGCCAAAATAATCGTACAAACGAGTCCTAGTAAGAAGAGCGATCGCTGACGAAGAATTGCCAGAATCACCAAACCCGCGCTGCTGAGGATTAGGTACTGCAGCTGAAAATGAGAGAGTAGCTCAAAGTAGATCCTCCATCCATAGTTTCGAGTGACAAAACTAAGCAGGGTGAGTCCGACAATTCCCAGGAACAGAACCCAGGCTAGGAGATTCGTTAAGCAGGACTTTTGTTTAGCCATGACTTCACAAGGGACCGGGTTTCGAGTAGCGAAATACCGATGCTAGAAGGGGTACGATGAGAAACCCGGTCCCTACGCACGCAACCTGGTCCCTGAACCTAAGCAGCCGCGATCGCCATGGCCTGCTGTCGAATGGCCTGTAAGTTTTGAGTTAAATCTCGGCATAGGTGACGCTCAATGAGCAAAACCGGGATGGCGCGGGGAGGACAAACAGTTAGCTCATAGATGAGATTTGTGCTCCCATCATCAACAGGTTCGAGCTTCCACATGCCCTCAAATGCTTTGAAGTCACCTTCAACCATGGTGAAGCCCAAGCGGTGGGGAAACTGCTCAACCATGTTGAGTACAACCCGAGCACAAAACTTGATGTTGAGGAAGCACTGAGAACCCACCTGCTCCAGCAACGTGCCCGACTCAGAACGTCGCAAACGGCGACTCGTTGTGAGATTCGGGATAAAGTCAGCTAAATTATCGTAATCAGTCAACACGTGCCACAGATGCTCGACTGAACACGGTATTGAAATAGACGCACAGATGCGTCGGCTGCGACCCTGCAACTTCTCGGTTGCGATCGCCAAATCTGTGTCGCCCACAAGCGATGTAGCGTCATCCATATGTGAAGTGGCTGTCTGGAAGGCGTCAACCATGGTAATGCCCGCAGGTGCTCTGCTGTTATTGAACCCAAAATATTGCTCAGAAGCAATCCCCTTGGAGAATTAATTCTTGAGGATAACGATAGAAAGTTAACCTCGGAGGGTCACTATACTGGAGCCATAAGTACAGCCTACTGTTCCCATCTTTACTTAATCACCGTGTAACTACGCCAGTTTCATTAGAGTTCTACAAACCTATCTGTCCACTTTCCGTGTAGTGCCGCGTGCCGCTTACCAATCAAACTATGCTTCAAGTTGTTGGGACCGTAAAGGGTCCAGGCGAAACTGGTAATGAGTATCTTTTCATTACGGCGGATAACCGTGAAGTTAAGATCGGCGAGTTCGTCTTTTATCAGGCTCAACAGAACGACGAGACCTTGAACATTCTCGGCAAGATTGCCGAGCGTCGTCTAATCGATCACCTACCTGATCGCATTTTCGCCGATACGGAAATCAGCCCCGAAGCGGTTGCCGCTTTAGTAGGTTTCGCCTATCCCAATCCCGAAATCTATGAAGTCACGGTTACAGTCATCGGCTATTTCCATCCCGCCTTGGGCTTCATCAATCCTCGCTTAACACCTGACCCGGGTGCCAAAGTCTATCGCGTTGATGACGCTACACTGCGTCAGGTTGTCAATAAGAAGCAGCCGGAAGAAGTGGGCGCGGCCCATGTAGGCTCACTCCTGCTGCGGCCCAGTGACGCCGTCCCCGTTGCCTTGGACGTGAAGGAACTGGTGAGTACCCATATGGCTATTTTGGCCGGTACAGGCTCGGGTAAGTCCTACACAGCAGGTGTATTGATTGAGGAGTTACTGCGTCCCCACAATCGCGCCGCCGTACTGGTGTTTGATCCCCACGGAGAATACGGCACGTTGGGCGATATGCGAGGCCATCCCAAGTTTCAGGATGAGGATGGCTATGCTCCCAAGGTGCAGGTGCTGACACCGGATGATATTCGCATTCGCATGTCGTCGTTAGACTATTACGATGTGATGACTCTGTTGCCTAACATGAGCGATCGCCAGCAGGCCATTCTCAGCAAAGGCTTCGCCATCCTGCAGCGGCACCGCAAAGGCGACTATCGCTGGGACGTCAACGACCTGATTCGCGCCGTACATGAGGCCGATACCAGTGTGGACGAAGAAGGTAATGAGAAAGTTGGCTCCTCAGCTCCTGCTATCGAATGGAAGCTTGAGCGTTTGGCTCAATCCCCCTACTTCGACCGCATGAGCCACCTGGCTCCCAAGGATCTGTTCGAGCCGGGACAAGTCACCGTGCTGCAAATGAATGAAATCAGCCAGGAAGAACAGCAAGTCATTTGTGCTGCGATTCTGCGCCAGAGCTATCACGCTCGTATGAATACCGCGAAAGAGCGCCTAACAGAGGCCGACGAAACCTACCTGCCCTATCCAGTATTTATTTTGCTGGAAGAGGCGCACCGCTTTGCTCCGGCCCATGACCCCGCCCGCTGTAAACAAATTCTCCGTACTGTCTTGAGCGAGGGGCGCAAGTTTGGCATGGGGGTCGGGCTGATTACCCAGCGTCCCGGTAAGTTGGACTCGGATGTGCTGTCCCAGTGCATGAGCCAGTTTCTGATGCGGATTGTGAATCCAGTGGACCAGGAAAGCTTGAAGTATGGCGTGGAAGCTGCTGGGCGGGATCTGTTGAAGGAGCTGCCCGCACTGACCAAAGGACAGGTGATCATCTCAGGAGCCTGCGTCAACACACCCGTACTTTGCCAGGTCCGCAAACGCTTGACTCAACACGGCGGCGAAACGATGGATGCCCCCCAAGATTGGCAGCGGTATTTTCAGAAACACCATGAGCGCACCCGCAAGATCAAGCAGGCGACAGTGGCCCGTCCTCGCAAAGCCGAGACTGTCGGGGGCATTAGCATCG
>JBCBJE010000369.1:0-5865 GCA_038523735.1 Cyanobacteria bacterium J06626_18
ATAGCTGAAAGCTTTTCTGTAGCAAATAGGGGGCGCGCTGACTTGCAGTCTGTCTAATGTTAGATGTTTGTCTAGTGTTAGATAAGTGTGCTGCATATCAGTCTGCAGCTTCTAAAGCGTCAAGTCCTTATCTCGAGAGGAATCTTCCGTGGGCTTCGGTACACCTGTTTCATTGCTAATTGGCCTTGTTCTTATCGTCGGAGCCGTCGCTCTATTCTTTGTTGACAGGCTCAAGCCGGGATATGGACGCGATTCGGATAAAGTGTATGCCATCCTCTGGCTGTTCTCTGGCATATTGCTAGCGACGCATTGGGACATGAACGTGCCGGAGTCTCTGCAGCAGTTGCTCATGGCTGGGATGTTGATCGCCATTACTATCGAAAATATTTTTTCACGATCGCCCCGCGAGGATCGCTACGCCCCTCAGTATTCGTCGGAGCCACCGCTTCGCGAGCCACCACCTTATCGTACGAACCGCTCAGCAGGTTACCGCAACAGCAGCCCTCGGATGAATGTCCGTGCTGAATTGGAGAATGAGCGCGCTTTCGGTAATCGCTATACCGACGATCGCCGTATGCTTAGCGGGCGGGACGAAAGACCCGCACGCCGACCTTCTTACTATGGTGATGATTATGGGGAGCGGTACGACGATAGAGAGTATTCGTCACGTTCTGAGAGAGACTCTGATCGCCCTATTGGCCGACTAAACCCCGGTAGCGATCGCATCCGTCGCCGTCGTCCTAAATCGATTGAAGGACAATACGGTGCTGAAGGAGGTTCCAACGGTGGCAGTTGGGATGAGTCTTCCTCGCCGTATAACACCAATACGGGGGGCTATAGCAGCCATTCTTCTCCCTACCCCAGCAATGGCAACGACTCCGACAGCTACGTTGACTACCGCCCTGTAAACCGCCGTTCTCAGGATGAGTCGAATTCATCACCGTCTGGGGATTATGGCGATCGATATTGATGAGGTCTTGCTTCTTTGTCCTTGGTTGTTGGTTCGTCGTTGATGGTTGGTGATTTGATTGGTAATTGGTAACTGCTAGTTGGTGATTGGTTCTCCGCTCTTCGTTCCTGGTTATTGGATGATTGGTGGTGCTGGGGCGAGGCATCTGGAGTACAGAGTTCCGACGTAGCAAGCACGTCGACTAAATGCCTCGCCTTTACAGATGCTGCTTTCCCCTTTCTCCCTTTCCCCACTACCCACTATCCTTCCACGCCTAGACAACCCCCGCTAACTGCATTCGACTCAGGAAGCCGCGTAGGCGATCGCTCTGGGGATTGGTGATGACGTCGTAGGCGTTGCCGTCTTCTTCAATCTGGCCTTTGTTGAGAAAGATGACCCGATCCGCAACGTCGCGGGCAAATTGCATCTCGTGGGTGACAATCGCCATTGTCATGCCTTCTTCTGCCAGCTGTTTCATAACTTCCAGTACTTCCCCCACAAGCTCTGGATCAAGAGCACTGGTCGGTTCATCGAATAGCATGATTTCGGGCTGCATGCAGAGGGCGCGGGCGATCGCAACGCGCTGTTTTTGCCCCCCTGAAAGCTGGTCTGGATAAGCACTTCCTTTCTGTACCAGCCCAACTTTGGCTAAGAAATGGCTGGCAAGTTCGCGACACTTGGTCTTCTTTTGCCCTAGCACCTTTTGAGGCGCTAGGGTCAGGTTCTCTAGTACGGTTAGATGCGGAAACAGGTTGAACTGCTGAAACACCATGCCAACCTGGGCGCGCAGTTGTTGTAGCTGCTTACGCGACAAATCGGGTCGCGACAGGTCTATCCCATTGACGACCAAGTCGCCACTGTTGATGTTCTCTAAGCGGTTGAAGCATCGCAGCAGGGTGCTTTTCCCGCAGCCAGAAGCACCGATGATCGCGACCACCTCGCCGGGATTAATCTGCCCGCTCATGCCTCGCAGGACTTCTAGAGAACCATAACTTTTGTGAAGACTTCGGAATCGGATAGCGGGTTGGTTAGACATGGCGAAACAAGTGGAGTTCTGTAATCAATGCTGCATCAGCAAGTTATTCAGAAATCTATGATTGATTGGGTCTGCAGTATCGTATCGTGTATATCCAAATCACGGTGAGAGGAAACATTTCGATATGACCATTAAGCGATCAACATTTTTACGCAACTGGACTTTAGGGCTTGGCCTCTCTCTCGCTTTAGCCGCTTGTGGGGGCGGGGGGGATACTGGGACGCCCACTGCCGATGAAGGAGAAGCACCTGCTGCCGACGTTGAAGCGACTGAAGAAGCACCTGAAGGGGCTGCTGGTGGAGTCCTGACGGTTGCTACAGAACCCGCTTTTCCACCCTTTGAGTTTCAGGCTGAAGACGGCGAACTGGAAGGTTTTGACATCGACCTGATGAATGCCATTGGCGAGACTGCCGGACTCGAAATCGAGTTTGAGTCGTTGCCCTTTGATGGCATTATTCCGGCTCTACAAGCGGGTACTGTGGATGCGGCCATTAGTGGCATGACCATCACCGAAGAGCGACTGCAAACCGTGGATTTTTCACGTCCTTACATCAAGGCGGGGCTAGCGATCGCCGTCCAAGATTCCACAACTGATGTCGAGGGACTAGAAGATTTAGAAGGCAGGAAGATTGCCGTCCAAATTGGTACTACGGGAGCTGACGAAGCTGCTGAAATCCCTGGGGCCGAGATCAGCACGTTTGACTCGGCACCGCTGGCGTTGCAGGAACTCTCCAATGGCAATGTGGATGCTGTAATCAACGATGCACCCGTAACGCTGGATGCGATCGAATCCGGAAACATCTCAGGATTACAGGTTGTCGGTGAATTGCTGACAACCGAATTTTATGGCATTGCCCTGCCTAAGGATTCGGAAAACGTAGCGGTGGTTAACGATGCCATCAACACCATGATGGAAGACGGCACCTATGCCGAAATCTATCAAAAATGGTTCGGCACCGAACCGCCCGAATTGCCTGAAACGGCGTTTTAATTGCCGATGATTGAC
Organism: Cyanobacteria bacterium J06626_18; assembly: GCA_038523735.1. Lineage (GTDB taxonomy): Bacteria > Cyanobacteriota > Cyanobacteriia > Phormidesmidales > Phormidesmidaceae > SIO1E4. Next base: position 2,992 of record JBCBJE010000369.1, read on the forward strand.
TTGATGTGGAGACGCGATATCTGATGTGGAGACGCGATTAATTGCGTCTCCATTGGGCTGAGATCGCGATCGCAGCGGGATAAATCCGATGTTCCTGGACCTGAATCCGGGCCTGCAAGGACATGACGGTGTCGTTGGCCTGAATAGGGACAGCTGCCTGCATGACGATAGGACCGCTGTCCACTTCCAGTTCAACAAAATGCACCGTACAGCCTGTAACTTTGACTCTAGCAGCTAGCGCCTGTTCTACCGCTTTAATTCCTGGGAAGCTCGGTAGCAGGCTCGGGTGAATATTCAAAATTCGCTGTGGAAACGCATCAATCAAGACTTGTGTGACCCGCCGCATCCAGCCCGCCATAATCACCCAGTCGGCCTGGTACGTTTTTATCGTCTCAATAATTGCTGTATCCAGCGTCTCACGGGTAGTGAACTCGCGATGGTTTAACAAGACTGTAGGAATGCCATGCTGCTTTGCCCGTTCCACAACCCCAGCACCAGGGTTGTTGTAAATAACGACTTTAATCTCAGCTTGCAGCTTGCCTTGGTGAATTGCGGTGGCGATCGCCTCCATATTACTGCCTTTCCCAGAAGCCAGGATCGCCAACCGCAGCGGCCCTGAGGGAGATGGCAGCGGGTCTGGAATTGGAGGCGAAACAAGAGCGTCCATCATGGCAAGCTTTAAGTAAACCAATCGCCTGATTAGGGTATACGAAATCCGACTGTTTCCGACAGCGGTTCACCAATATTTCTGGGCAAGATGGGCATAATCGCCGTCTTCAATAGAAATACGCTATGACTTCGCAGAAGCTTTTGTTTCGAGGAATGGTTGGGCTAACTTGTGTTGAAACTGGTCTAGCCCTCACCTATCTCATGTTGATTCTAAAACGCGGGAATGCGACCCCCATGCTGGATTTCAATGGACTGCGATCGCTTCCGTCCCTTTTTCAGGCGGTGCATCTGTTTGCGATCTGGGGTTTGGCGTTCGCGTTGGTCTTTCTGAGACGGCGCATGGCACATCCCATTTCGGCCTTCTTGCCTACAGCCATGACCCTGCTCTGCCTGTACGGGGGCATCGACGAACTCACCAAACTACACCTCCATCTCGACCAGTTTGATTGGAAAATCATCTACATCGGCATTCTTATTGGAATTCCGGTTTTGGGCTGGCGCGATTTTCTGACTCTGTGGCGTCACTATCACTCGACCGTGCGGTGGGTGCTAGCGGGCCTCGGTGTTTTTCTGCTGGGCGGATTTGGAGCCGAGATGCTGAAGGGAGCGATCGCCACAGAAGTCGCGGTTCACAGTTCATCTGCCCGCCTCCTCTTTCTGTCAGAACACCTCAGAATCACCGTCGAAGAATTCGCCGAACTATTTGGCGAAACTCTCATCTTGTACGCCTTCGCCCGCTTCGTTCAGCAAGTTGCAATAGCTAACAAAACCCAGACTATCCACCGAACCTAATTCCATATAAACACGGACAACGATTTCCCCTTCCGCCTTCCATCTCGAACTGGATGGGCCTTCACACCGCGCCGAGTTCAAAACTCACCGCTCCTAGCTAAAGTCATGCACGGGACCGCTTCTGGGAAAGGTAGACGGACTCAAGCTAGCAGATATGTAGCAGGGAAGTTGCCCAATCCCACCATCACGCTTCTAAATTCCGAATTCCGTAGGGCCGTGCTCTTCCCACAGGGCATTCCGAATTCCAAACTCCGAATCCCTAATCTGTTACCCTTCTACCCATCTACTCCCCCACTCCCTCCACGGTGTAACATTTTGCGGTAGACGCATCAACCATCACAGAAAATATAGATATCAGCCTATAGTTTGATAGAACCTCCGTATCCATCATCGCTAGACAGCCTCAGCATCCGCTGATCATTCTCCAGAACTCCATGATCATCGAGCCCCACTATCCCCACATTGTGTTTGCCTTTCCTTATCGCGGACTCACCATTGAAATAGAGCAAAGTACTCTGGACGATTCCCCTATCTATGCCGCTTGGGTAGAGTATGCTTCCGGTTCTGCTGTTGCTGTTCCCAAAGCCTGGACACGCGAAGACGCTATCCAACGAGCCAAACGCTGGGTCGATCGCAAATTTATCTAAAGCCCTCGAACATAGTTACTACCGTCCTCTTCTCAATGCTCTTATGCTTGAAGGTGTAAGGCTTACAGTAGGACCGTTTAGTGATGAAACGCTTGAGGTTAATGAGTGCTGTACTCTTATTGACGTCTCTAATCGGGCAACCTGTTCGCGCTGATCTGCTGTTTGACCGAGGGCTACCCACTCAGGGAATCAATCGCTATGAGGATGGCTTACCCTCGCCAGAGCGGAGCAATATTCGCTGGGGCGGCAATAGCGAGGGGAACGATCGCTACTTTGGCGATGACTTTATCATTGGCACTACTGGCGAACGCTATCGGATTGACAATATCCGCACCTGGGCTGTTCTGGGCTATCGCGAGGATGGTCCCGAGGAGCCAGAAACCGTCGGTGATTGGTTCAGTCAAATCAGATTACTGGGCGGCACACCTGCTGAAACTCTGGCCACACTTGCTGCCGGTGACCTTGAAGTGGGTGGCAACACCTCAACCAATCCTTCTGTAATAATTGGTCGCAGCACTTATCCCACGGGGAATCCTGGCTATGTCAACTTCGGCCCCATCAAGATTGCCATCTGGCAAATTGATTTTCTCAATCTGGATTGGGTGGTTGAGGGCGGCACAAGATACAATTTCTCCGTGCAAGGGATAGGGCGACTTCGCTCCGATACTGACACTTTCCACACTTGGTACAACCACGCTTCCAATGCTGAATTCAGCGGCAACGAGCAAGAAGGCGCTGATGACCTAATGTTGGTCTTTAGCGATGC
>JBCBJE010000370.1:0-5850 GCA_038523735.1 Cyanobacteria bacterium J06626_18
GGAACGTTTCATCTAGACATCTACTTCTTTGTTGATGTCAGGCTGATGGCCATACGTAAATTGTGCGCCGAAGCTATTTAAGTGAGAGCAGGAGATGTAATGCAATCGGCTACGGCGATCCCTATGAGTTCTTCTCTGTCACAGCCTGCGATAAGAGTTGATAACCTCTACAAGTCTTTCAAAGGGCACTATGCTCTGCAAGGCGTGAGTTTGCAGATTCGGGATGGTGAAATGGTTGCCCTGGTAGGGGCTTCAGGTTCTGGTAAGTCAACGTTGTTGCGTAATTTGAATGCGCTACAGCAGGCTGATCGGGGCGCGGTGGAAATTTTTGGTAGCCCGTTGCAGCTTGATGGCAAGCTCCATTCCAAGACCCGTCAGCTCCGGAGTCAAATTGGGTTTATTTTTCAGCAGTTCAACTTGGTAAATCGACTTACGGTTTTAGATAATGTGCTGGTTGGAAATCTTTCTCAGGTCCCTACCTGGCGATCGCTCCTGCGTAACTTCACTAAAGAGCAAAAGCTACACGCGTTGGCATCTTTGGAGCGCGTCGGTATCTTGGAGCAGGCACATAAGCGGGCAGCTTCTTTGTCTGGTGGGCAGCAGCAGCGGGTTGCGATCGCTCGCTGTTTGATGCAGGGAGCCAAAATCATCCTGGCCGATGAGCCGATTGCCTCCTTAGACCCTGAATCGGCTCGTCGTGTGATGGAGATGCTGGTCCAGCTGAACGAAGAGCAAGGCATCACAGTTGTGTCCTCATTACACCAAGTTCAGATGGTGCGACACTACTTCAAACGGTCTGTTGCTTTACGGGATGGCAGTGTTCGTTTTGATGGATCCACAGCTGAGCTTGATGACAAGCGACTGAATGAGATTTACGGTATGGCGGCTGAGGAGCTAGTGCTCACGGGACACGGTGAGGCATTGGTGAGTTAGCCACAGGGCCAGTGCAAGTTTTCGCTTCTTACACACAGACTGATTGATTCACATTCACTTAGGGAATTGTTATGGTTACTCGTTTTTTGAAGAAATCAACTGCATTGTTTGCCGCAAGTTTGCTGAGCGCAGGTGTTCTGGCTAGCTGTACTACTAGCACAGACACTGCTGAGACCACTACGGATACGGCAGCGGAAAGCACTGAAGCTGATGCGGGTGAAGAAGTCGCTGTTGAAGGCGGTGAAGCCTGTGCGCCTGAAGTTACTGAATTAACCTTTGGCATCATCTCGACAGAGTCTCAGGCTAACCAGGCTCCGATTTGGGAACCGTTCATCACCGCTATGTCGGAAGGCTTGGGCCGTGAGGTTGAGGCCCAGTACTCTACCGAGTACGCGGCTATTATTGAGGCCATGGGCGCTGACAAAGTTCAAATTGCGTGGTTTGGTGGCAAATCCTACATCGAAGCGGCTAAGCGTTCCCAAGCCGAAGCATTTGCTCGCACCGTTGCTGGTGATGGCTCCACGGGCTACTTCTCGCATCTGATCACCAATAAAGAGAACCCCATTGTTGAAGAAGTTGACGTGGATGCAGGCAATGGTGATGAGTATGTCATCGAAAATGCCGCTGACTTGAGTTTTGCCTTCAACGAAGAGAACTCTACCTCGGGTTTCTTGGTTCCCACGTACTATGTATTCGCTCAAAACGGGGTAAATGCAGAAGATATCTTCAGCGAACTTACCTATGCAGGCACCCATGAGGCGACCGCTTTGGCAGTTGCTAATGAGCAGGTTGATGTTGCTACCAACAATAGCGAGTCTTTAGACCGACTGGCTGAAACGGCTCCCGAAGAACGCGAGAAAATTCAAGTCATCTGGACGTCTCCTGAAATCCCTAGCGATCCCCTCGCGATGCGGAACGACCTCCCTGACTGCTTGAAGGAAGAAATCAAGGACTTTTTCTACAACTACACAGACGAAACGGTGCTAGGACCTCTGGCTTGGTCTGGGTTTGAGCCTGCCGCAGATGCCGACTGGAACACCATTCGTGAGCTAGAAATCGCTAAGAACAAGTTGCAAGTTGAATCCGATGACACCTTGAGTGCTGAAGAAAAGCAGGCTCAAATTGAGGAGTTGGATCAGGAGCTGGAAGCGCTGCAGTAGTTGGGTAGAGGATAGAGGGTGGTGGGAAGTGGGTAATTGGTAATCCTGAAGCTTCAGAGCTGTTTGTCCTTTTTCCCCTTCCCCCTTTCCCTTTGCCCTTTTTTTCCCTTCCTCCTTTCCCTTGTCTCGCTTCCCGCTTTCTCGTCCTTTCCCCTTTCCAACATGAGTGTTCAGCTTCCTCCCAAAATTGAAAATCCGGTGATGGCGTCTCCTGCTGTGCAAGAAATGTTGGCGCAAGAGAAACAGCGTATTACCGCAATGAATGGCGTATTTCTGCTTATTGCGATCGCGCTCTTGGTCGCTACGTTCATCAGCAGTGAAATTGATATTCCTCAGCTGATCGAAGACCGAGACAACATGTTTGGGTATGTGGCGCGTTATTTCCCGCCGGATTTCCGCTACTGGCGCGATTATCTTAAGGAAACCTGGATCACCATTTCCATGGCTGTGTGGGGGACGGTGCTGGCAGCGATCGCGGGCGTCCCGGCTGGCCTCCTAGCGTCTGAAAATCTCTGTCCCTCCTGGTTGGTTTTCATCGTCCGTCGGGTGATGGACTTCATGCGAGCGGTCAACGAATTTGTCTTTGCCATCATGTTTGTGGTGGCGGTGGGTCTGGGGCCTTTCGCCGGAACGCTAGCTTTGTTTGTCCACACAACGGGCACCTTCGGTAAGCTCTTTTCAGAAGCTGTCGAAGCGATCGAAGCTGGCCCGGTCGAAGGCATTCGTGCGACTGGCGCTTCTAAACTCCAAGAAATTATCTTCGGTGTCATCCCCCAAGTGATTCCGCTATGGCTCTCGTTTACGCTGTATCGATTCGAGGCCAATATCCGTTCTGCTTCTGTTGTGGGCTTGGTGGGAGCAGGCGGCATCGGTATGGCCCTAGACCAAAGCTTGGATACCTTCAAATACAATCAAGCCTGTGCCATTTTGATTATTTTAGTGTTCACGGTATCCGTTATCGACACCGTCTCTTCAAGGCTGCGTAACCGTTTGATCTAGTCTTTTGAGGCTGTATTGAAGCGATCGCTTGAACCGACCCCTACGAGGTTTTCCTATTCCCGTGGTGCCTTGCTGCGCGAATGGCACTCTACGGTTTACACCCGATCTGCCCCTCCCCGTCCCGCCCCGTCACCCTCTCCCCGACCCCCTTTCCGCCCCAAATTGCTATCCTAGCGAGACAGCTCAAATTTAGCCTTCTGCAGGGAATAAACCTCAGAATGGTCTAAACCACATCCGATTTGGCAACTGGAGTTTTTCCTTAGGCAAAAACCGGGGATCTGGATCTGGCAAGGTACATATAGGGGAGATTAGCGATGGCGGATGCGCTCCAGCTTATTTCGCTCACTAAGCGGTTTGGAACCTACACCGCTGTCAACAACCTGAATCTGAAAATTCCGCAGGGATCGCTATATGCCTTTTTGGGACCGAACGGTGCAGGCAAAACCACCACATTAAGGATGGTAGCGGGGCTGTTGAAGCCTGATGTGGGGGATGCGTTTGTGTTGGGGCATAGCGTGACGCGATCGCCCCAAGCTGCCAAGCGAGTCCTTGCTTATTTGCCAGAAGAACCCTTGTTATATGGCAAACTCCGACCGCTGGAATATTTGGAGTTTGTGGCTGGGCTGTGGCAAATGCCCGCTAGCAAGGCCCAACCTATCGCCAATGACCTTTTGCAGCAGTTAGGGCTATGGGATGTGCGAGGCGATTTTTGTGAAACCTTTTCGCGGGGGATGAAGCAAAAAATAGCTCTGGCAGGTGCTTTTATTCACAACCCCCGTATCCTAATTATGGATGAACCGCTTTCAGGACTGGACGTGAAGGCCGCGCGGCTGGTGAAAGATATCTTGCTGAACTATGTAAAGCGAGGCAATACCGTCATCCTAACGACGCATGTGATGGAAATTGCTGAGCGGGTGGCCGAGTGCATCGGCATTATTAACGACGGACAGCTGATTGCCGAAGGGACTCTGAGCGAACTCCGCGATCGCAGCGGTGAGCATGGCGACAGCTTAGAGAGCATTTTTCTCGACTTAACCCAGAGTCAAACCACTGGTTTTCAGGAATTTGTTTAGATGAACCTCAAAGTCTTGAACCTCAAAGCGGGGACGCTGCCCTGGCTATTGCGCTACGAACTCTGGCTGTGGTGGCGGGAGTTACGGGGTAAGTGGTTCATCATTGCCGCAGCGATTCTATTTGGTGTGCTGATGGTAGGGCCGCTTATTCTATGGCTCTCCTTTTCTTCTGTTGCTGAAGAGTTGCCCCAGGCATTACTGTTTGAGACCTTTTCAGAGACGATACTCTGGTCAGCTGTCGGGGCTTGGTTGTTTCTCTTTTTTGTGGCATTTATTCAAGCCATTGGGCAAAGCCTGATCGCCCTGTTCGATCGCGGCGATTTGGATTTGCTGGTGTCTTCTCCCATTTCTAGCAAAGCAATTTTTGCCAGTCGTTTGCTAGGTGTAGCCCTCAAGATTTTCCTGGGCGTCAGCGTCTTTATTGTGCTGCCCAGCCTGATTGCGGTGCTAGGCGGTTTTGTTCGCTTTCTGGGCATTTATCCTGCCTTGATGGGACTGTGCCTGATGGCAACTAGCTTAGCCATGCTCGTAACCCTTTGGCTCGTACGCCTCATCGGAGCGAGACAAGCCCGCATCTGGAGTCAGGTGTTAGCGTCTTTGCTGTGGGCCACCTTTTTTTTAATTACCCAACTCCCTAATTTGATGGGGCAGAATAGCGCAGTCCCAATGGGGATTTGGCCATCGCTGACCAGTTTTTTTGCCAACAATCCTACCCTCAATGCTAGAAGTTGGATTTGGTTTCCCGCTAGGGCTATTTTCTTTGATCCGGTTTCGGTATTGCTGACCCTGCTGACCAGTGCAGTCTGCGTGTGGCTAACGGTTGAAACGCTCCATCGAACTTTTATCAATGGGACCCAACAGTCTCTGACGCTCAAACGACGCAAGCTGCATACTGCATCAGCTGCTCGCTTTAATAGCCGTCTCAGTCGTGTGGTACTTCTGAAAGAGTGGCGCGTCATTGGGCGCAATCCCTATCTCCTATCCCGAACGCTTTTGTCGATTGTGCTGTTGATTCCGTTAACGGTCATGATATTGCGGGGGGGCGATCGTGACGCGATCGTCGGCATGAACACAACGTTTTTGACCGTCGGCCCCCTGATGGGGATTTCCCTAACGGCGCAGTTAGCCCTCATTTGCCTATCGGGCGAAGAAGCTCCCGATTTACTGCGCTCTTCACCCACAGAAGGCACTGTCCTGCGTCGCTTTAAGCTGCTAGCTGTGCTGATTCCGGTATGGCTGCTGCTGTCGCCCCTGCTCCTAATACTGATGGTGCAAGGCGAACCCTGGCTGCCTACTCTGGCCATATTGATGGGCGCAACAACCTGTCATGCCCTTTTGAGCCTGTGGAATGCCCGCCCCATTTCCCTGGCCAGCATTCTCAAACGGCAGCGGCAAGAGAGCAACAGCGATCCAGTCTTAGGTTTTCTAAACATGATTTCTTCATTCGTATGGGTATTTGTCGGTTTTCAGGCGGGGCAAGGCAGCCTTGTGTGGACCATGACTGGGCTCATAGCAGTGGGTGTGCTGATGTCAGTTGCCTACTGGCGTAGCCGTACATTAGGTTCATCTTTAGGGTTCTAAAAAAGCGTGTTTCAGGCTGTCCTTCGCTGGCTAATTTATAGTCTGCGTCATCACGGTTCGCTTAAAAATTTTATCCGTTAAACAAGATCTTCCTTCCTATTTCA
>JBCBJE010000371.1:0-5837 GCA_038523735.1 Cyanobacteria bacterium J06626_18
GGTCATACTGCCCAGATACCAGCAGCGTCGGTACCGATATTTGAGCAAATTCTTGCGGCATTACCTCAGTCGCTCGCTTACTTACTGAGGTGAAAATTGTGCCGAGCGCGGTATCAAAATCGGCATCGAGAAAATCCTGTAAAAATGCGGTGCGCTCTGTTGCCGGAATCGGACGATGCAAGAATCGGGCCATAAAGAAGCGCGGAGCCAGGGGAATGCGGCGCAGCCAAGGGGGACGAAACATCACAACGTAGCGCCCAAACAAATAAAACGCTTCGAACGCTCGTTTGTCATACTCAAAAACACCGTTGCAGGTGAGAATCGCCTGCTTTACCCGATCGCGATACCGATTCAAGAAAAAGACTGCCACCGAGGCCCCCATTGAATGGGCATTAAGCCAAATCTGGTCAAGACCCAACACATTGAGCAATTGTGCCAAATCATCAGCAAAGGTCTCCAGTTCATAGCCCCGAGCCAGAACAGGCTCACGATTTTCGTCCGTTAGCGGCGATCGCCCAAATCCACGCATGTCGTACAGTAGGCAATCAAATTGAGCGGCGATCGCCTCAGCCGTGCTGCGCCAGTAGCGCGAGGACCCAGCCCAACCATGGATAAAAACCATCACGGGTTTCTCGCCGTTGGGAGATTCTGTTGTGTCGCTGATCCATTCGTAGTAATGATCGACGCCATTAACAGAGACGTAGGGCATCAAGCAGACTCCGGCTTGGGCAAGGAAGAAGGGTGCATCAAAAGTTCGGCAGTGGAACGTTTTTCAACCATATCGCGCGTGATCATACAGCGCTTCACATCTTTGCGCGAAGGCAGTTCGTACATCACATCCAACATAAGCTCTTCGACAATGCCACGTAATGCCCGAGCCCCCGTCTTACGGCGATAGGCTTCACGCGCGATCGCCCGCACAGCATCCTGTTTAAAGTCAAGCTGGACATTGTCCATCCGCATGAGCTTCTGAAACTGCTTCAGCAAGGCACTCTTCGGCTCGGTCAAGATAGCCATCAGCATCTCTTCGTCTAATGGATCCACCACTGAGATAGCTGGAATCCGGCCAATAAACTCAGGAATCATGCCGTACTTGACTAGATCTTGAGGTTCGAGTTGCTTTAGGACATCAGCCGTGCGCTGATCGCGCGTAACCTGAAGGTCGCCCCCCTGAACAAACCCAATCGACTTCTTGCCAATGCGCTGTTCAACAACCTTCTCTAGACCGACGAAAGCTCCACCGCAGATGAATAGAATATTGCTGGTGTCAATCTGAATGCAGTCTTGGTAAGGATGCTTGCGTCCTCCTTGGGGAGGGACATTTGCCACAGTCCCTTCCAACATTTTTAGCAATGCTTGCTGCACCCCTTCGCCAGAAACATCTCGGGTGATAGAGGGGTTTTCACTTTTGCGAGCAATCTTATCAATTTCATCAATGTAGATAATGCCGCGTTGAGCTTCCTCAACATCTAGATCGGCCACCTGCAATAGACGCAGTAGGATATTCTCAACGTCTTCACCGACGTAGCCAGCTTCCGTCAGTGTAGTGGCGTCAGCCACCGCAAAGGGAACGTCAAGAATCTTCGCCAGTGTCTGGGCAAGGAGCGTTTTACCAGACCCCGTTGGACCAATCAGTAAGATGTTGGATTTGTGTAGCTCAATATTATCTTCTTGATTGTTGCTCTTACTCTGAAGGTGACTAAGCCGCTTGTAATGATTGTAAACAGCAACCGAGAGCACTTTCTTAGCATCGTCCTGACCAATCACGTGTTCGTCAAGATATTTCTTGATCTCACGAGGTTTAGGAATTTGATTTAGCGCAATGGGAGAGGGCGCTCGGCGTCGTTCTGGGGGATGCTCTCGACGGGGTACTGATTGAGGAACCGTTGAACTCGAGTCGAATAACTCCTCATCCAAAATTTCATTACACAAGTCAACACATTCATCACAGATGTAGACACCAGGACCTGCGATGAGCTTGCGGACCTGTTCCTGGGACTTGCCGCAGAAGGAGCATTTGAGATGGGAGTCGTATGTAGACATAGGGTCCCCTTATTTCAGTGCAGCAATGGGTGCAGTACTCGACAGATGTTGTCGTTCAACCACTTGGTCAATTAAGCCATACGTACCGGCCTCTTCGGCAGACATATAAAAGTCGCGCTCGGTATCGGCATCTATCCGTTCTAAAGGTTGCCCCGTGTGGTGAGCAATTAGCTCATTCAAGCGTTGCTTGTGATAGAGAATCTCTTTAGCCTGAATCTCGATATCCACAGCTTGCCCTTGGGCTCCACCCAAAGGTTGGTGAATCATGATACGAGCACTGGGAAGCGATAGGCGCTTACCAGCAGCGCCACCACACAACAAAAACGCACCCATGCTGGCTGCTAAGCCGAAGCAGATTGTAACGACATCAGGGCGAATTTGCTGCATCGTGTCATAAATCGCCATGCCTGCCGTGACTGAACCGCCTGGAGAGTTGATGTAGAGTTGAACATCCTTCTCGGGCTCTTCAGCGTCCAAGAAGAGCAGTTGGGCCACGATAGAGTCTGCCACCTGATTGTCTACAGGGGTACCTAGGAAGACGATACGCTCTCGCAGCAGCCTGGAATAAATGTCGAATGCTCGCTCTCCCCGGCCAGACTGCTCAACAACCATGGGCAGTATGCTCTGGGGGGCTTGGCCCGTAGCACTATGACTGGAAATAGGGTTGTGATGTAAGGATTGCAAAACCATTCAGATACGTCTAACGCTAGCTTTTAGTTAGGCTTTTTACTACGAAACGCTGATCCTGCCGGAGCAGGCACCTGCAATTGTTTGCAGGTAGCGTGGAGATTAAGTTCAGTTAGCTGATTTACGATGGACTCGAAATTTTACTAACCACTTTCACTCTGATGATCATTATGCCCTAAGGGTCGAGAAGACTGAGTTGATACCTCCAGTCTGTCTACAAACAAAAACAAGCTTTCCGTGCAAAGTTTAGACCAGATTTCGGGTTACCGGAACAAGATGGCTTCATTAAACTTTGAACTTTGCGCTAAGAAGCCGATTTTAGGATCCCCAACAGCCTTATCCAATTCGGCCATCTTGGCCAACGACACTGAGGCTATCAGGTTCTCTTAGCTTGAATGACAAAGGCTAGCCGGTTGAGATATTTCGAGCGGGGCTGACAACAAATCTACTGGTTTACGAGATGTTTCGCAGACAGCATCCGCGTGCCATGCGTGAAGCCAGCTGTTACTCCGATTCAGAGTCACTTTCTTCAGTGGCGTCTGTCTCAGGGACAGTAGCATCCTCGGAGTCTGCCGTAGACGCCTCAGTAGCGACCTCGGTAACCGCTGCCTCAATCGTCTGATCGGCAGCATCGACTGATTCATCACTTTCGGTGTCTTCAGCTTGAGAGGCCAGCGTCCCTTCAGGAACCAGTTCTACCGTATTCTTCTCCAACAGCCAGGTCAGAACCTTATCTTGCAAAAGCTCTTCTGTTACGACCTCTCTCAGGCGCTCCTGATCAACTTCCTGAGGATTGCGGACTTCTTCTAACATTTCGGTCATGCGGGCTTTGATGTCAGCCTCTTCGAGATCGAGCGATTCTTGCTTGGCAACTTCACCTAAGGCCAAAGTGCGTCGCAGGCGAGCGATCGCATCCGGGCGCGAGCGCTCGCGCATGTTCTCAATCATTTCTGGTGTGAGCAATTGATTGACATCGATGCCCTGGCGGCTGAGTTGGATAGCAGCTTGCTGGACCAGATGGTTGGCCTCACGGCGGATGAGGGTTTCTGGAATTTCCGCCTCAAGGTGTTCCACCAGGACGTCCAAAATTGCTTCGTGCTGGTTAAATTTCGTCTTGTCTGCAGCTTCCTTTTGATGGCGTTCCTCGAGGGAACCCCGAAGCTCCGCCAGGGTTTCAAACTCGCTGACTTCCTCGGCAAAGTCATCGTCCAAATCAGGCAGTTCTTTTTCCTTCAGTTCCTTAAGGGTAATGGTGAAGACTGCAGGCTTACTCGCTAAGTCTTCTTGGGGATAGCTTTCAGGAAAAGTAACAGCGACCTCCTTAGTGTCATCCAGATTCATGCCGATGATGCCTTCCACGAATCCTTCGATAAAGTTGCCAGGTTTGATCTCGAGCTGAAAGTCCTCCGCTGTCCCCCCCTCAAACGCTTCATACTCGCCATCAGCTTGCTGGGCCTTGCCCGCAAAATCCACCACCGCGACATCATCCATTTGCGCCGGTCGGTCTTCAATGGGAACCAAGGTGGCTAGGTTGAGACGATATTTTTCAAGCACCTCATCGACTTGGGCGCCGTCGTAAGCGACTTCCTCGGCCTGAGTCGTCAGTCCTGTGTAATTTTTCAACGTCACCCGGGGGGGTACATCAACAGAAGCCTGGATAGTAATGGGTTTGCCAGGGCTGTATTGCTCAATGAGTTCCTCGAAGGCCGATGTTAGCTGATAGTTTCCGATCGCTTCAATTTCTTCTTGCTTAATGGCTTGTTCAACCGAGCCCTGTACCAACTCTTCGAGTGCTGCAGCCTTGATTTGCAAAGCCCCAAACCGCTGTAGGAAGACAGGCCGAGGCACCTTGCCGCGGCGAAATCCGGGAACATTGGCAGTTTTCATTAGCTTTTTCAGGACTTTTTCGTAGGTCTGCTTGGATGCCTCGGCGGAGATTTCAATCTGAAGCCCTACCTGACTATCGGGCAGCCGTTCCTGTGTAACTTTCATGAAAGAGTCCTGCTGTTGTCGGTATTGTCAAAGGTGAAAATCTAAATCAAAGCCAAACTATGCCAGCGCGTTCTCTCCAAGTGCGGCTTTTCAGAAGCCTGGAAGCGAGGTAGCCTTAATTCGTGCAGTTAGCTATCATACTTCATCACCACAGGATGGTTCACTGGACTTCAGGACGCTTTGCATTTGCCTCAGTATGCTTGGGCCAGTCTCTGCAGGTGTAGTTGTGCTGCTTTACCTCAGTTTATGAGAGACCCATGACACAATTGAGAAAATGATTGTGCTTGCGGAATGATTCAGCAGACGAGTGGCTCGCAAGGTAGGTAATCCTCTGCGGTGTAGCGGCCAAAGCTGCGGATTATCACCCGCAATCTGAATCCGCTCAGAGTCATCGCAAAGCTGGGTATTTGCTTGGTCTAAGGGTTTGAGTGTGTCAAAAGATTGAGTTTACCTGGAGGGAAAACCGTTGTCGGAAGGATATCGCATCGCCATTCTAGGGGCGACCGGAGCTGTAGGGTCGGAGTTGATCACCCTTTTGGAGGAGCGTCAGTTTCCGGTATCCGAACTGAAGCTGCTGGCTTCGCAGCGCTCTGCGGGCAAGCATTTATCATTTCGAGGGCAAACCATTGAGGTTCAACCGTTAGGCGATCGCATCTTCAATGACATCGATATCGTTCTGGCTTCGGCGGGCGGCAGCATTTCGCGCGAATGGGCTCCCAAAGCCGCCGTCGCCGGAGCCGTGGTTATCGATAATTCCAGCGCCTTTCGTATGGATCCACAGACGCCGTTGGTAGTGCCCGAGATCAATCCCCAAGCAGCCGCCCAACATCAGGGCATCATTGCTAATCCTAACTGCACCACGATTTTGATGGGTATGGCCATTTGGCCGTTACATCAGTTGCAGCCCATCCAGCGTATTGTGGTCTCTACCTATCAGTCAGCGAGTGGGGCGGGTGCCCAAGCCATGGAAGAGGTGAAGCAGCAGGCTCGGGCTATGCTTGACGGCACTCAACCTGAAACCAAGGCGTTTCCCTATCCACTTGCATTCAATCTCTTTCCTCACAATACCCCGCTCAATGAGGCGGGGTATTGTGAGGAAGAGATGAAAATGCTGA
>JBCBJE010000372.1:0-5832 GCA_038523735.1 Cyanobacteria bacterium J06626_18
AATTGGCCAGGTGTGTTTGTTACTTAGGAGTTGAGTATGGAGCCTGGGTTTATTGAAACCTTTGTTACAGAGACCTATTACTACTGGGCCTCTGTATTTATGTTGATTATTCACGTAGGTTTTTTGGCCTACGAAGGGGGTGCTTCCCGCGCCAAGAACGTTTTGGCAACCATGGTAAAAAACCTGCTGACATTGTCAGTAGTTGGCCTTTCTTTCTACTTTTTTGGTTGGTGGGTTTATGCAGGCTTTTCAATCTTTCCTCGCTTCGGCGGCATTCTGGGTCCCTGGAGCGCATCTTTGCCAGAGAACCTGGGCACGCTTGACGGCGAAGGGCTGCTCGACTTTGTCGCAACCACCTATCCCTGGTCTCCCGAAATGGGTCCGAACATTGCCGATAACCTGACGGGCGTTTTCTGGTTTGCCTTTGCCCTGTTCGCAATGACCACAGCTTCCATCATGTCGGGTGCAGTAATTGAGCGCATTCGTCTGGGGGCTTACTTGATTTTGGCCGCAATTCTGGGCGGCTTTCTCTGGGTGGTTGCCGGCTCTTGGGGCTGGAACTATTGGGGCTGGTTCAACACCATGGGCTACCACGACTTTGGCTGCTCGGCGGTGGTTCACGGCGTTTCGGGCTTCTTTGCTCTAGGCGTTTTGATTAACCTCGGTCCCCGGATCGGCAAGTTTGATTCCCAGGGCAATCCCCGCGATATCAAGCCTCACAACCTCCCACTGACAATGGTGGGCTTGATGTTGATTTTCGTTGGATTCTACGCATTTTTGGCAGCTTGCGTCATCTTCGGACCAGGCGCGACAGTCGAGTCTACGATCTACGGCTCGCCCATGACGCTGGCGTCCATCGGCGTGAACACAACGCTGGCACTCTGTATTGGGATCATCGGAGCCTATCTGGGCTCCAAAGGCGACCCCTTCTTCACCATTTCTGGTGGACTGGCAGGCATTATCTCTGTGGGTGCAGGACTCGACCTCTATGCGCCGCCGCTGGTTCTGCTGATTGCATTTATTGGCGCTTACACCATGCCCTTCGTTGGTAAGTTTGTTGAAAAGATGGGCATTGACGATGCGGTTGGAGCCTTTGCAGTGCATGGCTATTGCGGTGTGCTGGGCGCCATGGCGGTTGGCGTGATGGCGACCGGCTATACCGTTGGCGACTACCCGCCCACGAACTTCATGGCACAACTAATTGGTACGTTTCTCTGCACAATTGTCCTGGGACTAATTCCAGGCTATGGCTGTAGCTGGGTGCTGAAAAAACTCAACTTGCTGCGAGTTCCCCCCGAAGAAGAAATTGAAGGTCTGGATTTGGGCGACTTTGGTCTCAAGGGCTATCCGGAATACTCCTTGACGACGGAAGAGACCCTGTCTGGAGAACCGCTTCATGTCGTTAAGTAGCTTTAGCTGTTGAAGGGGGTTAGATCCGCCACCCCCCTTGCAAAGGGGGCAGCTAAATTCGGGTAATGCAGCAAAACTTAGCTTACAGAGTCGCTGATCGCTCGCGAAATAATCAGTTTGAGGAGAGATGTGATGTTTATTTGGTTATTTGGGGCTGCTAGCCCCTTTGAGACCTGGGAAGATTTTGAGGGGGCTATAGACGGTCCAACCGGAGGCGCTATTTACACGTTTGCTGACCGCCCCGCCCTCATCGCCATTATGATCATCGTCGCCGCACTGGTCTTCCTATATTTCCTCTATGCGGCTTTCCACATCAGCAGTGGCGAGTCCAGCGCTAAGAGTCCACCAACACTGGGGTTACTCTTAGTAGCAGGCGCGGCCTCAGCCATGGCGACGCTCTATGAGGGAGTCGTGGAGAAGACTTCGGTGCAGCATGCCTCTCGTTCGGACGAAGTGTCTCAGCCGACGAAACAATCCCGCAAGCTACCGTTGGCGATGATTGGGATGACCGGGTTAGCTGGTGTGGTCAAGCGTAAGAAGCCGGGTCGCCGTATTCGCCTGAACCGTTGAAGTACGAGTAAGGGTAGGAATAAATCAACTCGCTTCTGCCCTCTACCTTTTAAGCGTGTCCGCGTACAGTGCAACGTTCCTGCTCAGGGTATTTGATGGCGTTACGCCTCAAGTGCCCTTTTTCGTGCCTTGCTGGTTGCGGTACTGCTGAGCCGCTTTGATAAATGCCTGAAACACTTTGATTTGGTAGCCATCTTCGATGGACATTTCAGGATGCCATTGGAGCGCCAGCATCCAGGGATGACAGGTATGTTCGATCGCTTCAATCAAGCCGTCTGGAGCCTGGGCTACCCTTTGCCACTGCGACGGCACGGTCTTAACAGCCTGATGATGCCAGGAAACCACCGAAATCGCTTCAGCCTGGACAATACTGGCAAGCCGGCTGCCTTCCTTTATTGTGACAGTGTGTTGCGTGGGACTGGCCCGAGTCTGTGGATTCGGTGGTTCGATCCGATGTCGCATTTCTGTAAAGACATCCGGCACGTGAGGAATCAGGCTGTCCCCTTGACTCGCAATGTTGAGAATCTGCATTCCTCGACAGATCCCCAAGGTCGGAATTTCGGCCTGGAGAACTAAGTCAGCAAGGGTTAACTCGAAGCGATCGCGCTCGATATCCACGCTGTAGATAGTGGGATGCTGTTCGCCTCCAAAGCACTCAGGTGACACATCGCCGCCCCCGGTAAAGACAATACCGTCCAGCCGCTCTAGCAAGACCTGAGGATGGACCTCTTCCGGCGTTAGCAGTACTGGTACCCCGCCCGCTAACCTCACTGCCTCCAAATAGTTGGCATAGAGATGAAATTGCTTTGCCGCATTGAGTCCGTAAGTGGTAATGCCGATAAGAGGATGGAACATGAGACACAGCTTCTATTTGAATGCTCACTTCCGAGACTGACAAAACTGACGCACAGCCCGTACAACGGTTAACTCAGTTTCCGTTTCTCGTAAAGCAATCCATGTTTGCAGACGCTCAGAGGAAATGCTGGAGAAGGCTAAACTGCGATCGCCTTCCGTATAACCTGAGGACTGCAACTGCAAAATCCTGATTTGGCCCTGGCTGTAAATACAGAGTTCTGAAATTCCGAGGGCTTGATAGATTGCCAGCTTTTTATCAGATGCATTAGCAATATCAACTTCGATTGCTAAGTCCGGTGGCAAGTCGGCAGGAATCTCTGGATTTAACCCTTGTATGCGACAGGCATTCTGGATATAAAAGCAGCTATCGGGTTCAATTCCCTTGTCTAAATCCTGGCGATTCCAGGTTGTCGAGCCCATATCGACGATGTCTAGTCCCAGTTCTTCTGCAAGTACAAAGATGATTTTGCTGAGTAATCGATTGATAATCTCATGCAGTTTACTAGGCATCCGAATCTCTAATACCCCAGTGTCATACGCTAAACGACTGGCCCGATGCTCGCCGAATTCGGTCAAAAGTAACTGATAATGCTGCCAGGTTAGTCCCGCCACCGCCATGGCACTGCCTGGAGACAACACAATCTGACTTAACGGTGTGGCTAGGGTAAAAGTCATTGATTACAGCAGTAGGTTCGAGATATCCGCATCATAGCTTGGTAGTTAGCCATGGCATATGCGTCATCCATGAGCCATAACCCGCTCTGCGATCGCATCCTCGCAGTAGTCGGCTAAGTGTGGCGATCGGTAGCCGCTTTGGGTCCAGAGAACGGGGAAAAAGGATTCGTCGAGCACGTCGGTGTAGACATGCTTGTAGCGACCATAGATGTAGCCTGCGGGTTGGTCGCTGAAGTGAGTTTCGGAGCTGAGGGTGTGGACGCCGAGGCTGCGGCGGGGGGCAGTTGCGCTCAGGTTTTTGCCGGAGCCGTGCCAGGTGAGCCCGTGGTGGAAGGCGCAGCCGCCTGCAGGAATGGTGACAGGAACAATTTCAGGATCGCTGACGCCTGCAGCTTTGGCCGTTTCGAGCATGGCCCAACGGTAGTCTTTTTGGGGGGCATGGAATTCGCCCACGAGGGAAGAAAGCAGGGGCCAGCGGTGGGAACCCCGAACGTACTGGAGGGTGCCAATTTCGAGGTTGACATCATCCAGGGCAATCCAGCAGGTGACCATCGCAGCGGGCGTTAGATAATCAATGTACGCGCCGTCTTGATGCAGGGCGATTTCTTTGCCACCGCCGGGGGGCTTGTACCAGAGGCTATCTTGACCGATGCGGGCTCCGGGCCAACCGGCCAACTGAGCACTGAGGCGACCGACTTCAGCCGAAAGCGCAACGCTGGCAAGGGTGCGATCGCACTTCCAAGCATTACAAATTTCCCGGGTCACGTCGGGCAGGCTTAGCCCCGGTCGCCAATACCACTCGTCGGGATACATGCCGGTTTCAAACTCACCATGAAACAGCGGCTCGATGCGATCGCGCAGTCGCTCCACCAGATCCATGCCAATGAAGTTTTCCAGAATCAGAAAGCCGTCGGTTTGAAACTGCTGAACATGGCGTTCCGTGAGCTGCAGCGGCTGGTAGTTCATAGGTCGAGAGGGTTCTAAGCAGAGGATACAGAGGCTAATAATCTAGCGGCCAATCCTCACCATATTTTGTACTCGCCGCTACATCCTTTTATGACGATTGACTACGCCGATTGACCAACGTGACACCGCAGAGAACAATGCAACCACCAACAAGTGTTACGGGCGTCGGAACTTCACGTAACCACAACCAAGCGATTATCAGCGCCGCAACCGGAATCAAAGCTAGATAGCTCCCCGCCTGTGAGGCTGGAATCTGCGACAGCACATAGGACCAGGCACCATAAGCCACAACGCCTGGGAAAAGCCCCATGTAGATGACGGCTAGCGTCGGGCCGACTGGCGCATGAGCGACTGCCCCTAACGCACCCGGAGCAAACAAAAATAGAAAGAGCGTTCCTGTCCAGATGGCATAAGTGGTGAACTGAATCGCGGTATATCTTCGCAATAACGGCTTCTGCAACACTGAGTACAGGCTAATCGAGAGCGTCGCAACAAAAACGAGCAAGACACCTGTAGATAGCTGCAATCCACCGTTTTCATTCAGTGAAATAATTCCCACGCCTGCAATACACAGGGCAATGCCGAGCCAACCAAACTTGCTCAACTGTTCACCCAAGAACAGCCATGCCAGCAAAGCAATCACGCCAATCTCCGACGAGATAACAAAACTGGCCATGCCCGCCGAAACGGTCACTTGCCCCGCGTTGAGCATAAAGTTGTAAACCGCAAAACCAATAAATCCGCAGACAGAAATGAGCGGAAGATCTCGGAGTCGAGGCAGTGGCATACGACTGAATAAGGCATACACACCCAAAACAGCGGATGCGACAATGTACCTCAGAAATGCAACTTCAGCAGGCGCGTAGGCCGTCAGTGCAACTTGAATCGCTGGAAATGCCGATGCCCACAGTAGAACCGTGAGGGCGATCGCAAAAATGACCAAGGCTCGAGGACGATTTTCCTGGGCTGGGGTCGGTTGACGGGCTGAATGAGGACTCCCTGCCTGATAAACCGCAGAAGCTGCAACCATATATCCTCTCTACCACTACATCGCATAAATATAGGTGTCCTCACCAGACATCGGGAGCCTTCGCAAGCATTGATTCTGTAAATCGGGCTCGATGCCAAGGGCTTCCATCGGTAAAACACCCAGCAGAGGAATGTCTACCCCAGTAAGTTCCAGACAATCAAAGGTACTCCGTCGTCCATTAATCTCGAGATTAGCTTCGCGAAAAATACGGGTTTTGATAGAATCCGCTGACGTTTTGACGCTGGTTTCGCCACCAACCGGTAATCCGAGCGTCGTAATGATTTCGGTTGGCAAACTTAGCAGTGTTGCTCCAGTATCTACCAAAA
>JBCBJE010000373.1:0-5824 GCA_038523735.1 Cyanobacteria bacterium J06626_18
GGCCAGCTCGGGATTTTCAACCGCCAGCACCTCTAAATCGCCGAAGGTCTCATCCACCGTGCGATAGCTGGCGAAAAACGGAATGCCCGCATCGGTGATGGTGCCTTCAATATCCTCAGCCACCACCGCATCGTAGGCTGGGTCGGTGCTGCTAACCTCAACGCCAATCGTGGTTGCTTCTTCCCCTTCATCTAGCCCATCCTGGACAGCGGCGAACGTGATGAGCTGGGGCGTCTCCCAATTCTCAGGCGTGAAGGTAATGGGCTCAACCGCTGAGACTTCGCTCGTGTCCGAGGTGAAGCTGACAATCACATCTTCGGTAGGAGGCGTGGTCAGCTCCACAATCAGGGTCTGCTCGGTGCCGCCCTCACTCAGGCCAAACTGCTCACCCGGAACCGAAACCAAAACATCGGGTGCTAGGGGAAGGCCACCGACATTGTCGAGTACCCAGGTATCGCCGTCGTCGTTTTCCATGACGAAGCCGACGTAGATCGACTCATCCACATAGGCGCTCAAATCCACTTCAAAGGTTTGAAAATCACCTGTGAAGTCGTCTGAAGTGTAGGTAGCAACAGTCTCATAGCTGGCCTGATCGGCCTGATCGCTCGTGGAAACCCGAATGGAGAAATCCGTTGGTGTGTTGCCCAAAAACGTCAGCGCGTCGAATGAAAAGGTGCTGTTCTCCGCATCGGGCTGCAGCAGCGTGGTGACCAGCCAGTCTTGCGCCAAGCCATCCTCAATATCCTCGCCAAATACGAAGGCAACGCTGTTACCCCCCAGCGAACCAACCGACCAATCTTCATTGCCAGGGAAGTACTCCTCCTCCCCATCCTCGCCCTCGCCGCTAAAAGCCGTCCAGCCAGAAGGGGGGAAGTTGCCCGTGAAACCTTCCTCCAGCAACGCAAAGACCGATGCATAGGAGGCGATCGCCTCAGGCTGGAACGTGATGGGCGATCGCACTTGTCCTATCGTAATATCCAAAGTCCAGTTACCGCCCTGCTGCGCGCTGCCGACGCGAGTGCTAGAGGCGGCAATTGCTGCACCCGTGAGCTGCTGTAACTGGGCCAGAAATTCAACGCCCGTACTACCAGCGGCTACTTCACAGCCGTAAAGCAGCACCTCCGCATCAGCCGCCAGTGCGCCTCGCCAGGATTGCAGCGCTTCTGCATAGCGCTCCAGAGTCGCTAAGGTGAGCTGCGTGTTCCCAAGCTGCAGCGTGCCCGCCTGCCCGTGCGACACGATATGAACGCTGGCAACATCGACATAGTCCGCAAGAACAGTCGTGATTTGGTGAATACCGTCAGCATTGGGGTCAAGCAGAATGACCTCCGAACCAGAGGTGACGCCAGCAACGAGACTAGCCGTATCATCCAGGGATAAATCAATGAAAACTAGGCGATCGCGAAGTGTGCGATCGCATCGCTTAAACGTGGGATATTTCACAGTCGAAAACCGTTGGTAAATGCCATTTTCAAACGCTGAGGAAAGCAGGCACAATCCCTCAGAATCGAACCATCAAGATGCAGTATGCACCGCCAAAATCAAATTTTCTCCACAGAAAACCTAATGAAAAGTATGTAGAGAAACTGCCCTTTTAAAGCCAAAACAAACTCCAAACTGCAATACTCTATGACCCATCGATACGAATAGATAAGGGTCAACTAAAACGAGCTCAAACGGGGCAGGCATCCATAGAATGCCAACCAAACTGCCAGCCACTGTCTCTGATTCTGAGGCTCAATGTGGTTAAATTGAATACAATTTACGATTTTTAACGGCTCTATTGCTACACAAAACTCAGCATATACAACTAGACTGAAATCCTCTGTTTTTCTTCAATTTCAAGTAAGGTTTGACAGACAAAGATTGATGAATTTTGCTCAGACGCTGAGAGTCGATTGCCAGGAATCGTTTGGAAAACCAGTGCTAGGCGCTCGGAGTATTAAACCCTAAGCGCTCGATGCTAATCCGTGAATTCCACTTTTTTTACTTTAAGAAAGCACTCTGCTTCAAGTGAGTAGCTGTTTCAGGCCTATCCTGGCTTGCTGCCTGTAGGCATTTTCCTAACACCGGTGTATGATGCTCGAATGGTTTTTGCACAAAGGCTCCTCGAAGTATGGTCGAGCTCTTCATGTATTCATTTGTAACGTTACTGATGAGCGTGCCTCAGCAAGTGCAGAATCCTGCTTTATCGCTCTCTGAGTTATCCGATGGCGAGCATTATTACTCGGAGCCTTCGTCTACGGAATTGACCCCTAATGCCTATCTACTCCTGCAGAAATGGGGGCGTATTGTAGTTGGCGTGGATACGCTTTCATCCTCCAGGACTACCTGCTTCAAAGGCTTTGTTGAGGACAATGCAATTGTAGATGCGACTCGCGTTCTACCTCCTTATACGCCCGATGCCGAGTGGACATATCAACCTGGTGAAATGCTCGATTTGAGTGACTATGACAGGAGGGGGGATGCGATCGCCGAGGCTGACCGAACAGCCTTGAATGTCTGCCTCGATGTTTTTGCGCGCTAAGCCGCTTTTCCCCTTGCATTTTTTCGATAAGCGAAAATTGCTGCTTTCGGTATTGTCAGCAACTTGCTCGGCTCCCATCATGGGGGCAGATGAGTTTCCGGAGCTTCCATGCGTTCCTCAAGCGTCGATGATCTTTATCGTCAAGGAACTGCAGCTCATAACGCTGGTAACTACACCCAGGCTGCAGCCATCTGGCAACACCTACTACAGATCGACCCGAACTTTGCTAATGTTCACTCCCAACTGGGAGTTGCACTGGCAAGGCAAGGCCAATATGAGGCGGCCGCAGCCGCCTTTCGCGAAGCGATTCGACTCGACCCGGACTTCGCCCATACCCATACCAATCTGGGAGTTGCACTGATAAAGCAAGGCCAATATGAGGTTGCCAAAGCCGCCTTTCGCGAAGCGCTTCGACTTGCCCCGGACTTCGCCCCTGCCCACGACAGCCTAGGAGCTGCACTGGCAAGACAAGGCCAATACGAGGCCGCTGAAGCCGCCTTTCGTGAAGCGATTCGACTTGCTCCGGACTTCGCCCGTACCCACACCAGTCTGGGGGCTGTACTAGCCGAGCAAGGCCAATACGAGGCGGCTGAAGCCGCCTACCGCGAAGCGATTCGCCTCGACCCGAACTTTGCCCTTGCCCACTACAACCTGGGAAATGCAATGCTTAGCCAAAGTCAATACGAGGCTGCTGGAGCCGCCTACCGCCAAGCGATTTGCCTCGACCCAAACCTTGCTGTTGCTCACGACAACCTGGGAGCTACGTTAACAGGGCAAGGCGAATATGAGGCCGCCGAAGCTGCCCACCGTGAAGCCATTCGTCTCAACCCAAATCTTGCCGTTGCCTACAGCAATCTGGGAGTTGTATTAGGGCAACAGGGACAATACGAGGCCGCCGAAGCTGCTCTTCGCGAAGCGATTCGCCTCGACCCAAACGATGCCATTGCCCACTACAACCTAGGATTATCACTACGTCCTCAGGGACGAGACGCCGAAGTTGAGGCCGCTTTTGAGGAGGCCCGCCGCTTAGGGCTTGAAGGTCCTTTTTGATAGGCTTTTGCCCGCACGGTATCGTTCTAGCCTTGGCGTTGAAATTTCCAGAAATGAATGTATCGCTGTAGGTTGGCGTCGAGGTACGAGACCCAACATTGCCGACATCCCCCTCTGTTGGGTTTTGCTAGCGCTGCAACCCAACCTACCAGAGAAAATTTTTCGGGTATTTTCTTTTTCAAAGACCACCTTAGAAGCGATCGCGATAGCAATTCAGACGCGCGATCGCCTGCTCACGGTTTTGAGCATCCTGAAGCGATTGAGCCACAACTAGGCCTTGATCAAAGGCTCCCGCCTTCCCGTAAGCAACCGCGATTTCCTCATAGAGACTGGCCCGATCCAAGGCGTCGTCTGTAAACACACCATCTTTCGCCTCGATGAGTCTGGCCTCTTCACCCGCAACGGTTTGAGCCACCTCAAAAGCACGGTCTAGGACCGGTAACGCTTCATCCGGTTGCCCCGACTGAAAGTAGCCTTCAGCGATGCGTAGCATCTGGTGGGTCTGGGTGGCGGTCGAGCTAGCGGCAGCAATGCTCTCCAAGGCCAGCGGATACTGCTCTTCGAACACCAGTTGATCAATCAAACTTCGCAGCAGCGACTCTCGTCTTTGACTATCTTCGATCGTCTGAATGGCCCGTAAGGCAAAGGCATACTCACCAACCTCGCGCCAAGGATGGACCACATTCTGGACAATCAAGTCATTGTCTGACGCAGTCGGTGACTCAGTTGCGATCGCTAACACCCGATCCAATAACTCGGAAGCCGCGTCAGTTTGGCCTGCTTTCGCGTGCTCCAGAGCGATCTCGTTCAAAGCTGCAACCCTAGATCTGATTTCTAACGCGTCTGCTTCTTGAATGGCCTGGGCCATCATCGCCGCCGAGTCCTCAGCGATCCCCGCTTGCTGATCCTGCAGCCCAATCACCGCAAGTGCCTGAGGTCGATAGGCTACATTCGGAGGCGTGATCTTTTCGGCGACTGCGATCGCGGCTTCGAAGTCGCCTGCCGTAGCATGAGCCCTGGCGATCGCCAGCCAAGCTTGATTAATAGGATCATAAAAACTGGGATCGATCGCCTCGACCGCTTCCAGGGCAACCTCGAAATGTCCGGCTTGCGCGGCAGCACTGGCCAAATCTCGATACGCCACCGTTTCGTCAAAGGTCACAAACACCTCCGGATCGCTACGCCCTTGGATGGTGGCAACCGCCACATCATAGGCTTCCAGCGCAATCGCTTGACCATACACTGCTTCCAGTAGCTCTTCACGACGGTAACCTTCCTCAACAGCAGCGGTTGCTTCCACCGCCTGCAATAGCCATTCGCTCGCGGTCTCTGGCTCCCCTGCCTCGGCTTGCAAGCGCACCAACTCCATCAAGCCTTTGGCCTTGAATTCCCCTTCCGGCAAGGCAGACAAAGCAGCATCAGCGTCTTCGAGAAAGCCTACTTGCATCAACGCCTGAGCCACCCGCAATTGCAGATAGGCTTCAGAACCCGCTGCCTCCAGAGCCTGTTCAAAAAAGAGACGTGCTGGCTCCTCAGAACCCTCGTTAGCAAGCTGTGAACCAATCGCGGCCAGGGTTTCGGCCTTAGGTTCGGCAAACGTGACAGTTTGCAGCAGTTCCAGCGCTCGATCGGCCTGTCCCGCTTGAGCGCTGGCTAAGGCAATGTCACTGACCGTTCGATCGCGGTAGTTGGCATCTTCAATTGACTGCGCGATCGCGAGAGCCTGCTTAAGGTCGCCTGCTTGGGCGAAGACAACCGCAATGGGTTGAACGACCCAAGCCCGTCGCACCGGATTGGGATACTCAACCAGCTCAGCTTGCTGCAGGGCCAAGGTCGAGATTTCGGCGGCGATCGCCGATGCTTCAGCAGCTTTATACCCCTCGGCGATCGCCGTTAACGCTTTGGCTTTGAACTCTGCCCCTTGAATGTTGACCTCAGCCTGCCGCGCTTGAGTCAATAGATCGACAGCCGTTTCCTGATCGCCAATTGCCCCATAGTGCGCTGCGATCGTCGCTAAAAGACGGGTTTTCAAAAAACTGTGTCCACTCGGCAAACTCTGGGTGACGGCCAAAGCCGGTGCGAGGATCGTCCGGACGGCCTTGGCTTCTCCCCTGTCAACCAGGTTGCCAACGTCTGTAACCAACCAGCCAGATTCAAAACTGTTGGTTCTGATGAGCACAGCACCTGCCATGGCACAACCCGCACCGGAGCAAGACCCGCAAATGTGCGTCGGTGAGATTGGCCTTA
>JBCBJE010000374.1:0-5810 GCA_038523735.1 Cyanobacteria bacterium J06626_18
CTGCCGGGTCACTAGCAGAGCAGTGTTATCCAGATTAACTTTGTCGAGATAACTAGCAAGTTCTTTGCGGAACTCTGAGTAGGTAACCGTATCCATAGAATTTAGCTATTTATTGTACAGATAATTGTACATATTGAATTAGATCGCAACAAGGGCCGATAAGCACTAGGTCGCCTGCTAAATTGATAAAGTCGACAAGTGTGACTGACCACACTAGTGCGTAAAAAGTTCTTTATGCCAGCGATCGCCCCCATTCAAGCCCGCCAATCCCCGAGTGAATTGCCCCAGTGGTATGTCGCAACTTGGGCTGACTACGATGAATGGGTTCAAACGACTGAAGCCGACCACTTCCGCATTTTCTTCAATCAGGGAAGATTGTTTGTTGATATGGGTTGGGAAGGGGTAGACCATGCCCGGTTTCGCGGACTGCTAGCGATGCTCTTCTTTGCCTGGTTTAGCCGCCAGCAGCCGGGGCAGGCGTTTGATTGCTTGGGTGGCTGCATTCTCGAAAAACCTGAACAGCGGGCAGCTTCGCCTGATGAGGTTCTATATATTGGCTCTGACGCACCGCGCTGGCAGCCGGGTGAGCCGCGACGGGTAAATTTGCAGCAGTGGCGCGTGCCGGATTTGGTGTGTGAAGTGGGCGACACGACCCTGGCCACTGATTTAGATGAGAAGAAGCAAATTTACGCCGCGCTTGAAATTCCGGAATATTGGGTGATCGATGTGCAGGCTGCGCGAGTGATGGCATTTCGCCTGTCTGCGGAGGGGATCTATCAGCAACAGGGGGTGTCAGAGGCATTGCCAGGTCTGGCGATGACGCTTGTGGAACAAGCCTTTAAGCGGCTAACTGCTGAGTCAAATGGTACCGTCGCACAGTGGTTTGCTCAGCAGTTAGCCGAGAACCAGAGGTAGGAGCGCCAGGTAGGACGCCCCTACTAACAATCGGGTTTTTAGGCTAGATGCCCTTTAACCAATTGTGGTGAAGGACTCAGCGCCCAAGGTACTGGTGTCTACACCTTCAAGAATGGCCAGCTCTTCAGTGTCGGCAAAGATGCTGTTGCCGCTGAAGCTGAGGTCACCCAAGGTGAGCCCGTCAGCCAGACCGATGAAGTCAACGCCGACTTCAAAGTCCACGATGGTATCGGTGCCTTCACCCAGCGCCAGGATAAAGGTGTCGCTGCCCGCACCACCGGAGAAGTCGTCACCGGTCAAAACATCGTTCCCTAAACCACCACGGAGGATGTCGTCGCCGTCATCGCCCCAGAGGAGGTCATCACCTTCTTCGCCGAACAGGGTATCGTTGCCGCCTTTACCGCCGAGGCGATCGCTGCCGCTGCCCCCAAAGAGCGTATCATCGCCGCCTTCGTCTCCTTGAGAATTGCGGCTGTTGAGGTCTCCCCGCAGTACATCATCGCCGTCGCTGCCGTAGATGATGTCGCCTTGAAGACCACCCGCTGCCGTGTCATCGCCACCGAAGGCAACAATCACATCATCAGCTTCTGCACCAACTAGCTCATCGCTTTCATTCGTACCGTCTTGATAGTCGGGTAGCGAATCCAGACCAAAGAGCGTCTGGTACATGATTTGGTAAATCTCGGTGTTGTCTACCGTGGAGGACAGCAGATCCGCATTCATGCCGTAGGTCTTGGCAACCACGCTGCCTGCAAAATCAGATGTGCCTGACCAAGCTGTAACAAAGTTACCCATCTCACCATCGAGGCTGGGCTGAGCCGCAAAGGTTGTCAGCGGTGGAATGCGACCCTCAGCACCATCGACCGGATTGTCGAAAACTTCGGTATCCGTTGGGTTGGTATCCAGGGTCAAGGGGAAGTCAATCGTGTCAGGTAATTCGGGGCCAAAGGGCGTTGGTTGCCAAGCCTGAATCCCACCCGCCTCACTGTCGGCTGCTGTAATCAATAGCGTATTCGGATCTTCCTCGCGGATGAAATCCATTGCTACGCCTAGCGCCTCATCAGCTCGCAGCACGGCTTCCAGGGTTCCGGCTGAGTTGTTGTTGTTGGCCAGGTTGTCAGTGCCTTCTTCCTCCATTACCACCATGAAGCCATCGGGGTCCGCCGACAGAATGGACAGTGCAGCCTCTAGCATTTGAGCGACGGTCGGCTGGTTGGTCGGTGTGCCGTCGGGCAGCAGCTGACCGTAGCTGTCTAAGCCAAGGGACTGGTTTTCTTCCTCAGGGTTGTCGTTGTAAGTATCCTCAGCCGCGAAGATACCCAGCAGTTGAGTGGTGTCCTCGGGAATGTTCTGGAGTTCCTCTAGATCGAAGACCACAGTGAACCCAGCCGCTTCCGCTTCTTCGATCAGATTACGACCATCTTCGCGAACACCTTCTTGGCCAAAGCGACCGACGGTACCTACAGGCAGATAGTGAATTTCACCGCCACCCAGGATGACATCGACGCCAGACTCTAGAATCTGAGCGGTAATCTCAGTAACGTTGCTACGGCTTTCCACCTCAGCAAGGAAAGCTCCCGTCCCTGGCTCGGCAATGAAACCGGAGTTGATGACGGCGGTGGCCTTACCGGCGTCGATCGCCTCTTCCATAATCGTCTCGCCACGCTCATCGGAGCGCGAAACCACAGACTCATCAAACTCGTCGAGGCCAAAGGAACCGGATTGCGCCTTGACACCCGTGGCGTGGGTAACCGCTCCAGCATTAGAGGTACCGACCAGGCGATCGCGCATATGGCCCAGGTACACCCCAGAATCAGACATCAGGTCGTAGTTCAAGCGACCGTCAGGTCCTTCACTCACGAACCGACCAAAGCCATACATCGAAGGACTGGTGCCGTCGGGGTGGATGAAGATGACGTTGCCGGTTTCCTCAGTCGCTTCGGGCGCAGGGATAAATTCGGGCACGTCGCGATCAGGTAGCTCAACCTCAAACAAGGTCTCGTACATGGCCCGATAGATATCGGTGTTGTCCACCGTTACCGGCAGCATATCAGCGTTAAGGCCATGTGCCTTGGTGACAATTGAACCCGCGAAATCAGGACGACCAGCCCAGGCAACGTCAAAGTTGTACACATTGCCGCTCTCTGAGGGCTGAGCGACAAAGGCATCCGTGCCGACTCCTTGCTGACCATCACCAGGATTTTCAAAAACCGGGAACTCCGGCAAGTCTAACCCCGTGGGATTCGTGCCAAACGTGCCTGCAGTCTCACCTGTATCGTCTGTTTGCAGGCCGCCGGCATCACTGTCCGCCGCTGTGATGATCAGGGTGTTGGCGTAGCGATCGTAGAAATCGAGAGCAACACCAACCGCTTCATCTGTTCGCAGCAGTCCTTCCAAAAGTTAAATAATTCAGGTGCATAGTTTAAGTTTGGGTAAACATTGAAAGTGTGTATGTATCGTCTCTATTGATGAATCTAAAGCTGAATTTAAGCCCTTAGAGTGATGACCTTAAGACATAGCCATATACACTTGTTTCTTTAATTGTGTTTTTCAAGTCCTGCCGCTTTTTTTGATGCGATAGCGTTGAGACCCTGTGGAGTTCCACTAATCGAATAATAAAACCTGTTTAACGAGCAAGTATGTACTTGTGGCTTGTCTTTTTGCCTAAATCCACTGGAAGAGGCTAAGTACGGGAATTTCCCATCTGGAAGTTGGGATTAAGCCCATCGGGGAAACACGATAAGAAGCGTTACAGTATTTACAACACGATAGATTGCGTCGAGGGCACTCGTGGTCCGTGTAGTGGCGCACTCAATACTGATTTAGCAAAGTCTGGAAGCTCTATGTTTCAAAAATTGTTTGGTCGTCTTAAGCCCATGTTTAAGCCTCTGATGGCTTTGGCGCTGATCGGGGTGTTGATGTTTGGTCACGCCGATAGTGCGCTGGCTGCACGATCCGGCGGGCGTATCGGGGGCGGTAGCTTCCGAGCACCTAGCCGCACCTATACGTCACCCCGGTCCTATCGTAGTCCTAGTGGCGGTGGCTACTATCCCCGTGGTGGGTTTGGATTTCCGTTCCTGATTCCCTTCTTTGGCTTTGGTGGTGGCGGTGGTCTGATTACGCTCTTCCTGGTTATCGGCTTAGCTAATTTCCTGGTGCGGTCCTTTCGGGAAGCTGGAGCTGATCGCATCGAACAGAATCTGAACAATCCTGCTGTCTCAGTAACTAAGCTGCAGATCGGTCTGTTAGCCGAAGCGCGCTATCTCCAAGATGATCTAAACCGTATGGCGCTGTCTGCCAATACATCTTCTTCTGCAGGTCTAACCCAAGTGCTGCAGGAAGCCACTTTATCTCTTTTGCGTCACCCCGAGTACTGGCAGTACGCTACAGCGTCTACCGAGTCCACTCGCTTGGTCTCAGCCGAGCAGACCTTCAACCAGTTCGTCCTGGCGGAGCGCAGTAAGCTAACGGGTGAAACGCTATCCAATGTCAACAGCCAACTGCAGGAGGCAAAAGCTAAAGTGGCGCTGGCTGGCAAAGGTGAGCTAACCGAAACGCAGCCGGGTGAATACCTTGTCGCGACTCTTGTGGTTGCTGCTCAAGGTAAGCTGGATCTTCCTAAAATCTCCACGACTCAAGATGTTCGCCAAGCGCTCAGCAAGCTCGGTGCCGTCTCCAACGATCGCCTCATGGCTGTCGAAGTCCTCTGGACGCCTCAATCATCTGGCGAAACGCTGACCGCCGACGAGATGATTGCAGAATATCCGAGTTTGACGTTGATTTAAGGACTGGTTCCTTTTTCTTTGCTCTCGGTTATTCGTTGATTGCTGGTGATGGGTAATGGGTAATCGGTAACTGGTCATTCGTTCGTGGTTGATGGTTGATAGCGAGTGATGTGACTAACGATCAACCACCAACTACGAACCATGAACCACGAACCACCCACGAATAACGAACAACCAATAACCAATAACGGATGAAGCCTGGGCCAAACCGCCTGGGCTATTTTGTTAAAATCTGAAACTGCACGTTGGCTAAGGAAATTTGGACGATGACCATATCCCAAGTGGCTGTTTCAGAGACGACTGCGGGTTCTGTTGATTTACTGCCGATCGCTCAACGCACCCGCCAGGCAGCACAGCAGCTTGCCACTTTGCCAACGCCAGACAAAAATCAGGCGATCGCAGCCATTGCCGATGCTTTAGAGGCCCGTACCGACGCTATTCTGGCCGCCAATGCAGCAGATTGTGAAGCAGCGATCGCTGACAATCTAGCGAAGCCGCTTTATGGTCGCCTCAAACTGGATGCAGTGAAGCTGAAGGGGGCGATCGCGGGCGTCCGCGATGTGGCGAAGTTACCCGATCCGGTCGGCACTGTGCAGATTCATTGTGAGCTGGATGTAGGCTTAGAACTTAGGCGCATTGCTTCACCACTCGGGGTTCTGGGCGTCATTTTTGAATCGCGTCCTGATGCCGTAATGCAGATTTCCAGTTTGGCCGTGAAGTCTGGAAACGGCGTGATCTTGAAGGGGGGGCGTGAAGCTGTCCGCTCTTGCCAAGAACTGGTCGAAGCTATTCAGGCAGGGCTAACGCAAGCAGGACTCAACCCCGATGCCGTACAACTGCTGACCACGCGCGAAGAAACCCGCGCCCTATTGTCTCTGGAAGGCTACGTTGACCTGATCATCCCCCGAGGCTCCAACGCCTTCGTCCGGTTTGTGCAAGACAACACCCGCATCCCCGTGCTGGGTCATGCCGATGGCATCTGTCACCTTTATGTAGACCAAGCACGGGGATGCGGGTGTTGTCTTGCACAAACCGGACGAAGGCGTTGGAGCCTCGGGGGATGATCAGGTCAACGTAGCCTTCCAGAGACAATAGGGCGCGGGTTTCTTC
>JBCBJE010000375.1:0-5791 GCA_038523735.1 Cyanobacteria bacterium J06626_18
CCAGCAAAACCATCCGGCCATCGTTGCTAGACCATAGATGATTTTGAGGGCAACTTCTACAGGAATCTTGAAATATAAAAAACCTGCAACCAGCAGCGATAATCCTGGTGGAAAGTGTGTCAGGGTTTCGGCAATAGGTGGCTGGTTAAGGTCAAGCTGCGAAGAAAAGGCATTTGTCAGACCCAGTCCTTTAGCCAAGCGATGAGCGGCGTCTAACTGGACGCTGAGATCCCAGTGAATCTGTATTGGTCCTAGAAGCCTTATAAGGGTCACATAAACTGCTGCAATCATCATGACGATGAATACAGTCTGATTACCGATATTGAGAGGTTGCAGAACTCTTTTTAGCGTGTTTTTAGTCAATGCTTCATCAATGGCTAGAACAGGAGATAGTGTATACCAAAACTGTCGCCAGATGCCTTATATCAACCTATTTGAGTTTCCAAAGATACAGGTGGAAATCGTTGAAAATGAGATCGGCTTCTGTATTTTCTCGTTGCTCAATGCTCGCGCGCAATTCATCTGAGGGATTCAGCAGAAATACGTTCCTAAATTTCTCGGTTAATTTTGAAGGAGTGGACGCATTTGGAACTTGGTCAAGGTCAAACAGCAAGAGCGGAACTTCGGGATTAAGCTGATGACTCAAGGAGAAAACATTGCCGTAGTTGATGCCAAAAGAAGAAGAGATGACTAATGGGTTGGGGCTCTGATTCACAGTCCGAGCGATCACGGGGATGTGATAGCTAAGAAATTTAGGCCAGGTTGCATCGGTTCTCAAAATACTGATATTGGAGGCGATCGCTACCATCAATATCACAACCGTCACACCACGCCAGAATTGTCTGATTAGTGGGTGTTTGCTGCTGATGTGGAGGGCGAGTACAGTAGCGATCGCGATTTGCATGCCTAAAATAGTGGGAACAAAATAGCGCCCAGCACTCGAACGCTGTCCTCCAATAATCAGGTCAGGAAGGACTAGGGGAAGACAGGTAAAGATAATTAAAGTCAAGATAAACAGCCAGAACCGCCAAGGGGTCCACCGACAGATGAAGTACAGTGTGTACACGAGTAAGGGGATTGCTAGACTTAATCCCACATAAACCTGCCAAGTATCAAAGCCAAAATCACCTTCCGTTAGGAAGAAACACCTCATCAGGTGTAATCCCCAAATTTTCATCAAAATGTCGAGGGGAAGAGGTTGGTTTACCCAAGACAGGCCAATCGATACGAAGCTGCTGCGGATTAGGATCCAAGCCCAGGGGACAAAAGAGAGGCAGCCAATGGCAACAGCCAAACAGCCTGCGATTGTGCTGCGGGCGGGTCTGGATAATGCCGTGATGAGTAAATAAAAACCATGTCCGACGGCAAAAAATCCGGTGAAGGGATGGGTATAGAGGCTAGCGCTGAGTAAACTCGTGTAAAGCAGCCAGTTGAACCAGGTACTGTGGCGAAGGTTTCTCAAGAAAAGGGCATTCAAAATCAGAATGAAGACCGTCCAGAGGGCATATTCCCTTGCTTCTTGTGAGTAAAGGACGTGATAAGGAGACACCGCCAAGAGAACAGTTGCCAGTAGGCTTGTAAGCCGTCTTTGTGATGTTGTAACGCGCTGCTTAACATCCGCAAAAACAAAAAGTTCTTGACACAGCCAATACATGGCAGGGAATGAGAGCAGGCTGATCAAAACCGAGAGGCTGCGCGCCATCCAAATGGAATGTCCAAAGGCCGCGACCCACTGCCGGACTAGAACGTAATAAACCGGAGGATGCTGGGGGTCATCAACCACTAGTGAACTGACGGTATCGACAACGGTTCGTTCTTCATGGGGCCATTGGTACTGCATCAAATCATTTACGGTGACCAGCGTCTCCCCATTAAAGAGGTCGGTCTTTACCTCTGGGGCGGTATAGCCCGACATTCTCAGGGATGTAAAGGTTTCGTCGTGCCAATACACCTGGTTTAGATTGCCGAAACGAAACACAATTCCCAGCGCAATCAAGATTAAGCAGAGCGCGACAGTTCGGGGTGCGATTCGGGCAGAACGGTTAGATACACCAATGGACATGTGGATAGAGCTATATGACGATGGAGACTATTGTGAAGCACAAAAGAGAGAGAGGAGGGAGGCGGCGATAGAGCGATAGCGGTGCATTCAGATAGCTGCAGTGTGTTAAGTCCTATGCCTCAATACCAACCTGTAGCGGTATAACCCTCTCTGAAAATTGCATGGGGTCAGCGTCAGCTCAATTTGGATGTGTCTAGAACAATAGCTCAATTTGGATGCGTGTAGGATGGTCCCACCGCATCACTGCCAGTTGCCCACGAGGATAAGAGGCGCCCAATAGCCTGGGTTTTGGGTTTCAGGGGCGGCGGTGATGGCGTCGATTTGGGCGGCTTGCAGGGCCTGCGCTTTACTAAGACTGGGATTTTTCAAGTGACCGTAAAAGCTTTCAATGAGCTGCGCAGCGGTTTCATCATTCACCTTCCAGAGGGAGGCGATCGCACTGGTGGCCCCGGCCCGAATCGCCACTCCCGCCAATCCCAGCGTGGCGCGATCGTCGCCGGTCGCGGTCTCACAAGCGGTGAGGGTGATAAGGCTAACCGGCTCGGCATTGGGAGAGGCTTCGCGAATCAGGGTCTCAAGCTGGCCAAAGGTTAATTCGCCTGCAATTCCCAAATCGTTGGCTCCTGTTACCACGAACGTATCTTCGGGGATGGTGCTGAACTGCCCATGGGTAGCCAGATGCAAAATCGGATATTGATTGCGCTGCAGCGCGAATTGAAGCTGATCGACCGTAAAGGCTGCGTCCAACAATGTGGTGCTACCGGGCAACTGCTCGGCGACCGATGCCAGCTCTGCGGGGACAAAATCCAACGCGCTGAACTCCCGCCCGCTCTCGGTAATGGTTGCCTCACTCAGGCCCACCGCTAAGGCGCGCAAGTCGGCTGGACGGGGTGACCCAGGAGCTGTGAGGCTCAAAGATGGTGTGGTGGCAACGGCATAACGCTGAACCAGGTACTGGGTGCCATCATGCAGCGCGGCCATGGGAATGTTGCGCAGAAAGCCGTCATGAATGAAAACTAAGGTGTTGATGTTAGCGCGGGTGAAATCGGCCTCAAACGCTCCGATCAGCTGCTGATAGAGGGTCTGGGCTGGGCGCTTATCATAGCCCCCCAGATCGCGGAAACGTTTTAACTTGCGGCGAAACTCGTCGGCGGTTTGGCGCAAGGTCGCGGTGTCTTCAATCCAGGTGGTTTTGGCGGTGCCATCGGGAAAGCTGGCAATCAGGACCGTGAGATCGCTCAGCACAATGGAGCTAATCACCGCTGTCTGGCTGTTCTCACTCAGCAGACGCTCACGGGCCCCCTCAGAGGACACCAGAACGCAGTCGTTGCCGAAGAAGTTCTGCAGTTCAGCCAGTCTGAGCGCATCTACCGTGTCCAGTGTTTCAGCAATGCGGGTATTGCCAATGGCTGCCACCGGACTCGTGACTGCGGCATCCGGTGAGGCCGCTAGCTGCATCTCGATGTATTGTCGGTAGATGGGCTCCACAGTGTCGCGAAAGTCGAATTGAAGTTCGCGATCAGCGGTCAGAATGTCGGTGCGAATACTTTCCAGGGTGGCAATAGATTGACTGTAGGCGGCTAACGCTTTCGCGGGCTGTTTCTGGAGCCGATAGATGCGGCCTATCTGCCATTCCCACAGGTACAAGCTATCGGCAGATTCCAACGCATTGCTGGCGGCTAGCTGGGCTTGGTTGGTGAGCGCGGCGGCATCCTCCAAGTTGCCGCGACATTCGGCCAGATGCCCCAGTTCTCCCAAAGCGAAGGAGGCAGCGCGATCGTCTCCAATGGTGGTAGCAATGCGGCGACCGGTTTCTAACCAGGTTTCGACTTGCGGACTTTCGCGGTGGCTTTGGCAGTCAAAGCTGCGGCCCACTTGGTAAGACTTGGCCAGGGTGATGGCGGCGTAGGCAAGGTCGCGACTAGGGGGCAGTTGGTTAATGAGCTGGCCCAATCGCTGTTGCGAGGTCGCGGCAGCGTGGATGTCGTCCTGGGTTTGATGAACGGCTAACAGACTGAGGTGCGATCGCACTTCAGTTACCCCATCGGCCCGCTGCTGGGCAACATCAGCCGCTTTTGTTAGGTTCGCCAGGGCTTGATCGCGATCGGCCTTGGCGTCTATCCGTAGCCCCTCGGCCACACTGCGTTTGTTCAGCAATTCGGCAGCGTCGGCCCGCCGTCCGGCCACCTGCGACAGTCGTGCATAGGTATTACCCAAACTGTTGAGCAGGGGGGCTTCGTATTGGGCCAAGCCCTCTCTGTTTGTTAGCTGTAATCCGGCTGATAGCAGGGCTTGCGCAGTGTCATAGTCGCCGCGGAGACGATAGGTTTCGGCTAAACTGCCTAACGCTGCGGCCTGACCTACTGCGTCCTGGGTTGCCTGGGCGATGGGCACAGCGCCGCCTTCACAGCGAATGTCGGTAGCGGATACTGTCTCTGTAGTCGCGATGTCGGGCTCGGCTCCACACAATAGGGCGGCGGCCCGCTGATGTTGTCCTAAGCTGATATAAATCTGGGCCTGCTCGGTCAACATGCGCCCATATTGCACAGGATTATCTGCCTGCTCATAGGCCGTCGCCGCTGCTTCCCAAGCGTTAATCGACGCTTGCGTATCCCCAATGTGCTGATAGGTCCGAGCCAGGTTTTCGTTCACCAGTGCCCGTTCTGGTACTGCTGTGGTGGGATAGGCCGATAGTGCTTGGTTCCAGGCGGCGATCGCCGCCGGATAGTTGCCCTGGCTGTAAGCGTCCACACCGTCTTGAACGAGCTGGGCGGGGGCGGCATCTTGGGCGATCGCGGGGGTGATGACCTGGAAGTGTTGGGCGGGATAGCCCAGAGCGATCGCCAGTACAAGACTGGTCAGAAAGAGTACTCTGAGGAACAGCGAGGTCAGGATGCGCTGTAGAAGGCTATGCATTGCAAAATGCCTGTGTTAGGAATTGGGCAGTTTTTCGCAATTCAATTAGCTAAGGCGGTGAGTAGCGACTTTAACGGTCGCCATTAGCCTATCAGACCCCTTCCGGAACCGCAAAATGGCTCATTACATAGTGCGATCGCTGTTTGAAAAGCTTGGCCATATCAGCATTTTTAACGCGGCAGGAATTTTGATTTTTGTGGCTACTGCTGAGGCTCAGAATGCAATCACTCCAGACGATACCTTGGGGGCCGAGTCGTCCGTTGTCGTCCCATTCAATGCGGATACCGACGTCATCACCGGAGGAGCCACCCGTGGTCAAAATTTATTTCATAGCTTTGAAGAATTTGGTATTGGTGAGGGCAACGGAGCCTATTTCATTACAGAAACGGAGGCGATCGCCAATATCTTCGCCCGCGTCACCGGCAGCAATATTTCCGACATTCAAGGTGTCTTAGGCACTCGGCAGTTCACAGGCACAGGCTTTGCCCCCACGGGCGCAGATCTGTTTCTAATCAACCCCAATGGGGTGGTGTTTGGCGAAGGTGCCGCGCTGGATGTAGGCGGCTCCTTTGCCGCAACCACTGCGACTGATGTGCAGTTTGGCGATGCTGGTAGCTTTAGCACGCTCGACCCAGATGCTCCGCCGTCACTGCTCACAATTGACCCATCAGCCTATATCTTTAACCAGCTACCGATTGGTGACATTACCAGCCGCTCCACTCGCTCCGACTTGATTGATGGAGCGACAGAAGGATTACGCGTACCGGACGGTGAGACGCTGACGCTCTTGGGGGGCGCGATCGCGATCGACGG
>JBCBJE010000376.1:0-5780 GCA_038523735.1 Cyanobacteria bacterium J06626_18
GTTTAGGGACCCTCTCCCTTCAAGAGACCGGGTCCCTGAAGGCAGGATGAGGAAACGTAAACTTGCACGACGTCAGGTGATAAAAGGATTGGGGGCGATCGCAGCCCTTACCCCCCTAGCCGCCTCCCAACGGGCTCAGGCCAGCAGAGCGCCTATCCTAAAGCCCCCTCGCCTCAAGGCGGGCGACACCATCGGCATCATCAGCCCAGCTGGGGCCACCTTTCGCCGCGAAGACCTCGATATTGTGACGGATGCCGTTTGGGGTTTAGGGTTAGTGCCTCAAACCGCGCCCCATGTACTGGATCGCTATGGCTATCTGGCAGGGCGCGATCGCGATCGCGCTGCTGATATCAACCAATTTTTTGCGGATCCGACGATTGCAGCGCTTTTACCCATCCGTGGCGATTGGGGCAGTGCTCGGGTTCTCCCGTATCTGGACTATGACCTGATTCGCCAAAATCCCAAAATTATTACCGGTTTCAGCGATCTGACGGCGCTGCTGTTAGGCATCACGGCTCAAACCGGTCTCGTCACCTTTCATGGCCCTAATGGTCTTACTGCTTGGCGACCGGACCAGACCGATCCCTTCCGGCAAGTTCTGTTTGAAGGGCAAGCCCTGACCTTTGAAAATGTCCCTGCCGCCGAAGACAGCGATCGCCTCATGCAGGTGAAATTCCGCATCAACACGATTACTTCTGGTCAGGCGCGAGGACGCCTCTATGGCGGCAACCTGTCGGTCCTATCTGGCATTGTGGGCTCTCCTTATCTGCCCGACCTCACCGGAGCCATCCTGTTTTTAGAAGATGTTGGGGAGCCCATTTATCGCATTGATCGGATGCTGACCCAGCTCAAACTAGCAGGCATTCTAGACTCGCTGGCAGGCTTCATCTTCGGACAATGCACCAATTGCGGCCCCTCTGATGGCTATGGTGCCTTGACCCTGGAAGATGTCCTACAAGACCACATTGCGCCACTGGGTATTCCAGCCTGGTCTAACGCCGCGATCGGTCACGTTGAGCCAATTTTGACACTGCCACTAGGTATCGAGGTGGCTATTGATGCGGATATTGGGCAGATTCGGATGTTGGATGGGGCGATCACTTCACGTCCCGCTTCACCAACACCCCGTTGAGGAAAATATCGGTGAGTCCTTCGGCAAGTTCTTGCATCGATTTGGGAGACCCTGCTTCGTCACCGAGGGTTGATTGGCTGAAGCCTGAAATCGCGAACATGCCCAGAAAGATACGAGCCACGACGCGTGGATTCATGGGACGGTAAATGCCCCGGTCCATAGCGGTTTGGAAGAAGGCTTCGGCAACGTCGGTCATTTTGGCAATCACCTCACCCTGAACCTGTTCACGGAGTTCTGGGTGAAACTGCGCTTCCATGAAACAAACCCGCATCATGTCAGCATTATGGTTGAAATTTCGCATCCGTCGGCGCATGACTTGGCCGATCGCCTTGTAGCTACCCATTTCGCTGAGTTCAGTCAGCAAATCGGTCAAAATCTCCACCCAGCCGGCAGTGGCTACCTGGATCAAGATGGCCTTTTTACTTTCAAAGTGACGAAATAATGTCCCCTCGGCAACTCCGGCAGCTTGGGCTAAATCGCGAGTGGTCGTGCCGCTGTATCCGCGCCGGGCAAACAGACGCTGAGCCGCTTCGAGAATGCGAGCTTCGGTATCTTTTTCAGTGTTGGCGAGGGAGGGTTTGTATTGGGCAACCATGAAAGCAAACCTAAAATGACCGCGAGCGGCCTGTCTAATAGAGCCATTTTGCAGGCATCAACACAGAATCGGATTTTTCAGTTCACATAACCTCACACTTGTGATACCAGGTCTCTCATCTTCAAGGTCCCTTTTCAGGTGTCTGCAGCGCTACTTTTTGATGAGGTCAAAACCTGTTCTACGGATTGTCAATTCACTGAAACCCTCTGGCTCAGGCCAAAAGTTCGCATAGACAGGTCGGTGCTTTTAGACTGGTAGGAGCGATCGTTTGGTACTGAATCACTCAATATGAAGCTTCATCTCAAAATTTGGCGTCAAGCGGGCGCTGATCAACCCGGAAAATTTGAGCAATACAACGTTCCGGATGCCTCGCCAGACATGTCCTTTTTGGAATTGCTGGATGTCCTTAATGAACAGCTTATCCAGGCAGGCGATCTCCCCGTCGAATTTGACCACGACTGTCGCGAGGGGATCTGTGGCTCCTGCGGCATGATGATCAACGGCCAGGCGCATGGGCCTCAGTCGCAGACCGCTGTCTGTCAGCTCTATCTCCGCCACTTTCAAGACGGTGACACGATTACGTTGGAGCCTTGGCGGGCCAATGCCTTTCCAGTTATTAATGATCTGGTGGTTGATCGCACCGCCTTCGATCGCATCCTCACCGCTGGAGGCTATATTTCAGTCAAAACCGGATCGGCTCCTGAGGCCAACAGTATTCCGATTCCCAAGAACGATGCTGATTTAGCGTTCGACTATGCTGCCTGCATCGGCTGTGGAGCTTGCGTTGCGGCCTGTCCCAATGCCTCTGCGTCTCTCTTTACAGCTGCCAAAGTCGCGCACCTTTCTCTACTCCCCCAAGGTCATCCTGAACGGAAGCAGCGCGTCAAAGACATGACGGACCAGATGACGACCGAAGGATTTGGGGATTGCTCTAACCATGGCGAGTGTGAGGCGGTCTGTCCCAAGGGCATTTCCATCGATACGATCGCGCGTATGCGGCGGGAATACGTGAAGGCCCTTTTTTAGGAAGTGAGAAAGCGTGGTAGGTGAAGTAAGAAAGTTTTACAGCCGAGCTGCTGCTGCTATCTCGTCAGGCGATAGGCAATCATTCAGAATCGTGCCGTCGCGGAACCAGATAGTGCGATAGCACTGCTGTGCAACTTCGGCATCGTGGGTCACCATCACCAACGTCATGCCATTGCGGTTGAGGCCAGCAAAAATATCCATAATGCTCTGGCTGGTTTTGGAGTCGAGAGCTCCAGTCGGTTCATCGGCCAGCAAGAGTTTGGGACGGTTGACAATGGCGCGGGCGATCGCAACGCGCTGCTGCTGGCCTCCTGACATTTGATTTGGTCGGTTATGCAGACGATTACCAAGGCCCACTTGCTGGAGTGCTTTGACGGCTCTCTTTTGACGCTTGGGTTGGGCAACATTCGCGTACACCATCGGCAGCATGACATTTTCTACCGCAGTTAGCTGAGGTAGTAGATGAAACTGCTGAAACACAAAGCCAATTTTACGGTTACGAATGTCGGCTAAGGCATCGGCACTCAAGGTATTGACCGAAACCCCGTCCAGCCGATAGTCACCCTGAGTTGGTCGATCCAAGCAACCGATAATATTCATCGCCGTCGATTTACCAGAACCCGAAGGCCCCATGATGGCGCAGTATTCACCCGGCTGAATGGACAAGCTGACATCGTCGAGAGCGGTCACTGCTAGATCGCCAATGCCATAGGTCTTCGTGATGTTCTGTAGGTCAATAAGTGCCATAGGTGATAGTCGCGGAGGTTTTCAGAACGGCTGAGTCCCTGATACCTGAATTGCGTCGAAGATGCGTACGAGAATTGGTTGCTGCTAGCTACGCAGAGCGACGATAGGGTCCAATCGAGCGGCTCTCCGGGCGGGAAGAATGCCAAAAATGAGGCCAATGCCTCCGGAGACTGTGAAAGAAATGGCGATCGCCGTCACGCTAATGCCGCCTGATAGGGGACTGAGCAACGTCAACACAACGATGCCCGTAATGCCCAGACCAGTCCCGATCGCTCCCCCTGTGATGGCTAGAACGACGGCCTCGATAGTGAACTGCGACAGGATATCGATGCTCTTAGCGCCGATTGCCTTGCGCAAGCCAATTTCACGCGTTCGTTCCGTTACCGATACCAGCATGATGTTCATAATGCCAATGCCACCCACCAGCAGCGAAATACTGGCCGTGCAGACCAGCATCAGTATCAGAATGTTGGTGATACTATTCGCGGTTGACAACAGATCTTGCTGACTCTGAACCGTAAAGTCGTTATCGCCGCGCAAAATGCCATGGCGCAACCGCAGCAAGTTTGTAATTTGGTATTGGGCGGCACTGGTGGTCTCATCGCTACTCGCTGAGACGGCAATTGTCTGAACTGTAGGACTGGTCTTCCCGAACTCTTGGCCGACAAGCTGATCCGCCATCACTTCGATAGGAATGTAGATAGCCTCGTCTTGGTTTTGGCCGAAAGAAGAGCCTCGCTCTGCGGCTATACCCACCACCGTAAAGCTTAAGCTATTGACACGAATTCTTTGATCCAGAGGCGATGCCCGACCAAACAGAATGCGTGCCGTTTCGCTGCCCAACACGGCGACTTGCAATTTGCTTTGCGTATCAACCGGGCTGAGAAACCGACCTTGAGCCATCGAAACATTTCTGACGGACAAATATTCGGGCGTTGTGCCGACAACGTTCGCCTGGGTTTCGGCAACCCCTCGGGTCACGCGAAAACGCTGACTTTTTTCGGGCGAAACTGCAGTGATGGCCAGAACCTCCACGGCGATCGCCTCAGCATCCGCCAGAGTCAGGGTATCAGCTCTGGCGGATCCGGCTAAAGGACCCCTCTGAGCATCCCCAGGTGTAATAAATAAAACGTTGGTGCCTAGCTCCTCAAACTGTCGCGTTACATAGATTTGAGCCGCCTGCCCAACCGCGACGATCGCAATGACGGACGCATTGCCGATAATGATGCCTAACATTGTCAGGCCGCTGCGCAGTTTATTAGCTCCTAAGGTTTTGAGAGCCATGTTGGCATTTTCGAATACGCTAAAAGCCATGAGGGTCATGAAGATAGTGAGTCGAAGGGGGGCTATACCAGTTCTGCAAGTTAGCACTACACATCGTCCATGGGCGGTGGTGGGGTGATGGGGCTACCGTGTACACACATCTCGGGTTGGGGCGGTAAGGCGACAATTCCGGTGGTGTGAGGGCGGTTCTGCTTGAGGACAGCGAAATGTCCTCAAACTCCCATCGACTAGGACGTTCCGTTGTCCTAGAACCTCACGAAAGGGGAGGGCTGGTGAGGTCAACCACAGAGTTGCATTGGCGGCTGGAGTCCTCGAAGGATGACTTAATCTGTGAGCTGGAGAATTTGATTCTCCGGCGGCGATGTGGGTTAGACGAGATTTGCGTGTACACCGCAGGGGAATGGAGGGATGGGGGAGGGGGGGCACCTGTAGTCCAAGTTCAAAGATTTGGTTTTAGCGGACGCTTCGCTTTCGTGGATGTCAGATTCTTGGATGTCAAACTTGGGAGCTCTAGGGCAACGGTGAAACGGTTTCATTGGACTGCATGCCCTCAGGCAGATCTAAAAACACGCGATCGCCCA
The DNA here is from genome assembly GCA_038523735.1 of Cyanobacteria bacterium J06626_18. Taxonomy (GTDB): domain Bacteria; phylum Cyanobacteriota; class Cyanobacteriia; order Phormidesmidales; family Phormidesmidaceae; genus SIO1E4. The sequence goes on from JBCBJE010000376.1 coordinate 5,366, forward strand.
TTTCTAGCCCCGACAGCACCTGCGTTTTGTTGCCTTGTGTAAGCCCGACGGTGATGGGTTGAAACACTGGATCGCCTGCCTCATCGGGGACCCGGACGCCAAGTTCACCGGCTTCCGTCGCGATCGCTACGGTCGGTACGGTCAATGCATTGGACACCGCATCCCCAATAAAAATGGCATCTACCGTCATCCCGGAACGGAGCTGATCAAAACCGGTGCGTAATTCCACCATGACTTGAAAGGTGGTGACATTGTTCTCAATCACGGCTTCGGGGGCGATGCGCCGAACCTCACCCTCAAAGGGCTGATTTGGGAAGGCATCGGCTAAAATCTCCACCGACTGACCCACACTGACTTGGCCAATATTGGCCTCCGCAACATCAAGTTCAATTCTGGCACTCTCCTCTGGGCTTGA
>JBCBJE010000377.1:0-5771 GCA_038523735.1 Cyanobacteria bacterium J06626_18
GATGGGGTGATGGGGTGATGCCTCAATCGCTGGACTCTCCCACTCTCCCGCTCCTTTGCCCAAAGACACACTACGCCACTCCAAATACGCTCTCGGTGACTCAAAATAACCGTCATAGTCGGGATGGAGGAGTCCCATGTTGGGGGCGGTGATGGCTTCAGGGATGTCGCCGATGGTTAGGCCGAGGTACTTTTCGCCGAGGAACCAAAAGAGGGCAGCGACGTTTGCGGTACCACCGGCGTTCCAGTAACCGTAGATGATGAGCCAGTTGCGGAGGTCTTGGACTTTGCCGACGGGAATGTATTTGAGCAGCTTAGGGCCGACTTTAAGGAAGCTTAGGTAGCCGGCCAGTTTGTCTTCTTCGCGGCTGTTGCCAAACTTGCTAAGGATAAATTTGACGGGCTTGGGCATGCCTTTGGGCTTGGCGCCGATCGCAAACTTCCCAAGTTGGGTCAACGCCATCAGTTCTAGGGCGGACTCGAATATCAGACGGATGGGGATAGTTTGGACACGCTCCCGCAGCCACAGCACCTGGTCGTAGTCGAAGATTAGGCTGGCGAAGAAAACGTCGGCTCCCTTCAGCGCTTGGGCGACAGTGTCGGGTCGCTGGGTAATGTCTTGGTCACTGAATACGTGAATATCGAGGTCGGGGCAGCGGGCGATCGCTTGCTCCGCCGCCTGCCGATACAATCCGGCGTTAAATGTTTCGAATCCAGCAATCAAAACAATCTTGGACATCCAGAACCCCTACACGCTCCATAGTTCCGATTGTAAGGATCTTGAGGAAATCGTGGAGAGATAGTGAGCAGTCTGTCAAAAGAAAAAGGGTAAAAAGATATGTTTGATTTCCCTGAAGGGTGCTGTGGCTGAGCTTATAGAGGCGCTTGGTCACAGGGAAAAGAGTACATGTCAGTAGCGATCGCTACGAGGCTGCTCTCTTAGCAAGATAATGTTCATCAAGGGCGCGTCAGAGCATCATTTTGATCACAGCTTGACGACTAATATTCAGTTCATCAGCCATTTGATCAAGTTCGTCGAGCATGGGGCGTAGGATGTCGAGGTTAGTCGTTACAGCATCCTGCTGTCTTCGGGAAGTCATCGGACGGGGGGTGCCGACGCGGGCTGTTTGAGGGTCAAAATAGCGATCAATGACCTCTTCACCGGCCTCAATTTTCTGATCCAGTTCTTCAGTAGAAATATTGCTCATAAATCTCGCGTTCCTTTTTTGTGCTTTCTCAACAATCGCACCGATAATCCCTATTTTCTACGATAGAGAATTGTCGGTGCGATCGCCCTTTGGATAGGCTGTCGCCATCACTGCGTTACCTAAGCAACGCGCACCCGCTTGATGAATACAACCACCACTTCATTTCCCTGACCGGTGCCGATGGGCTTGCTCCAGTCGTTGGGCTCGGCGTAGTTGAGCTTGTGCAGCAGTTTGATGGTGGCCTGTACTGCGCTGAGGCTGCCAAACAGCATGTGGCGCAGGGGTTCGTAGGTTGGATTATAAGGTTCGTCGGCAGCTTGAGCGGTGGACGCGACTGCGCCCTGAGCTGAGGGTTGAAACATGAGTCTGGTCTCCAGAACGTCAAGGAAACCAGAACTCAACTAAACCTAGCCACCCCGTAACGTAGTGCAAATCGGGGTGGCTAAGGCATAATCACCCTAACCTCCAGACTGGCGCGTTCAGTTTGGGGGCGAGTCATCGGTCAGGTGCTCCAACACCTGCCGATGGCGCTAAGTCAATTGAGTTCCGGATTAGGGTTGCGATAATCTCCGCAACCTTGCGGAAGACAATAGAAAAATTTGGTAACCACGTCAACCGTAGACACGGATGCTTCAAGTCAATCTCAGACGTTCCGTTCTATCTGGATGGATGGGCTGACAATGTCAATCTAATAAGAGCTATATCGAGTAAGTAAAATTACGCTAAGAACGGACACTTTATGACTCAACTACATCAAACAGTAACTCAATGTAGTTACGGTAATGGGTCAGCTGTTGGCTAAATTGCTTAGGCTCTTGTAATACCCGCATCATCACAAATGCTCCCTCAAAGGTGGACACCAGTGCATCGGCCAGGGATGCTGCGCTGACCGGAAAACGGGGAGGAGAGTGGGCGATCGCAGCAGCAAATTTGTCTCCCAGGCGTTGTCGCCAATGTAAAAAAGCTGGGCTGAAATATCTTTGATATCACCTCCCAATTCTTCAAATTGATAGATATAGGATGCAATCAGGCAGCCACCGCTGGGGTCATTGAGGGACTCCACTTCTTCTTGAAATAAGCCAATCAAGATCAAGATCTGCTGTAGAGGATCGCGGCTCAGTTTTTCGGCTCGTCCCATTTGAGCCTCTAGATGAGCTGCATCTCGATCAGCATAGCGCTGCACCAAGGCTTGGGCTAGATCAGCCTTGGTTTTGAAATGATAAAAAAAAGCGCCCTTGGTAATGTTTGCTTTTTCCAATACTCGATCGATCGATGTACCGGATAGCCCGTGACCCATCACCAATTCATGAGCAGCATCTAAAATCCGCTGCTTTGTTTTTTCTCCGCTGCGCGGCATTCGGTCTCCAGGTAATCGACTCAGCTTCCATTCTACAGACTAAATAGTCTTTTTATAGACTACTAATCATCAGAAATAGATCCCTAGGAAAATCAGTCTGCCATAGCCTTAAAGGGAATTACGCCCTAAAAACCATATATAACAGAATCTTCATCAGCTATTGACGCTCTCAAATCGCAAAGCTAACATACAGACTAGTTTGTACAAATAAAAGCGATTGACTATACGGGAGCCCCCAAAATGAATGCTCAATTCAGGTCCTCTACGTTTGATGCTGTGAAAGCAGAGGCTTTTGCAGAAAACTTGTTGGCTACCCTCAATACCGGTGGGTTAGCCTTGATGATTTCGATTGGTCACCGGACTCGTTTGTTTGATGTGATGGCCCAGCTAGAGCCCTCCACCAGCCAGCAAATTGCGGATACGGCCAATTTGCAAGAACGCTATGTGCGCGAGTGGCTGAACGCTCTCACCGTGGGCGGTATTTTGGAGTATCAGGTAGAGACCCAGGCTTATTACCTACCCACAGAACATGCGGCTTTTCTGAGTCGTCATGCAGGGGCAGATAATCTGGCGACGTTTTTTCAGCATATTTCGGGATTGGCCATGGTTGAGGATGCGATTGTGCAGTGCTTTTCTAAGGGGGGCGGTGTGCCCTATGAAGCCTTCAGTCGTTTCCATGAGGTCATGGCAGAAGACAGCGGCCAAACAGTGGTTCCGGCTTTGGAAAGCGCAATTTTGCCTCTGGTGCCGGGACTAATAGAGCGGCTGACTCAAGGCATTGAAGTGTTAGACGTAGGCTGTGGCAGCGGTCGAGCCATGAATAGGCTAGCGCAGCTATTTCCGGCCAGTCACTTTACCGGCTATGACTTTTCGGTGGAGGCGATCGCAACAGCGACGGCTGAAGCGAAGGCTCACGGCTTACATAATGTGCGATTCCAGATTCAGGATGCGGCCCAAATCGCTGAGGTGGAACGCTATGACTTGATCACAACCTTCGATGCAATTCACGACCAGGCCCAGCCGGATTTGGTATTACGCAACATCTACACTGCGCTCAAACCCAATGGCGGTGTGTATCTGATGCAGGAGATACGGGCGGCTAGCAACGTGAGTGAGAACCTCGATCATCCGGTCGCTCCTTTTCTCTACACGATTTCCTGTATGCACTGCATGACGGTTTCCCTGGCGGCAGGCGGCATGGGATTAGGAACCATGTGGGGCCGGGAAATGGCCTGGGAAATGCTCCATCTGACAGGGTTCGAGTCTATCGAACGGAAGGAGTCGCCCCATGACATCATGAACGACTTCTACATTCTGCGGAAAGGAGCTAGCGGAAAGGAGCTATCTGATGTGTCAGCTTTGCAATTTGGTGAACTTGGTTAATCGCCCATCGAAAGGCGATGGGTCGCCACGAACAATCTCAACTTGGGGTGCTCTATCAAGCGTAGCGCTACCTCCGGTTGCAAAAATACAGCCGTCAACTAATCACGGCTCACAGGTACCTACCTCACTAGGAGGCGATCAACTATGACTTCGACATTAGAGCGCTACCCCACGCTTGCGGATCGATCTTTGTCCCAGGACGCTGTTGCGATCGCAACTAACCTAGCCCAATACCTGAGTCAAACCGTACAAGAACGAGATGCAATCGCCGGAATTCCCGATCAAGAAGCGCAGTGTTTGCGTGAGTCCGGTCTACTACCGCTGATGGCTCCCGAAGCCTACGGCGGTCTTGGCGGCAGCTGGCTAGAGGCTATCAATATCGTCAAAATTCTGGCCAAAGCTGATAGCTCCGCCGCCCAACTCTATGGCTATCACCTACTGCTATCAGTGGTCCCCCATCTAATAGGCACGGCTGAGCAAGCCGCTAGCTACTATGGCGAGACAGCTCAGCAGCATCTCTTATGGGCCAATGCCATCAATACCCGCGACATGCGACTGACATTGGAGTCAGACGGCGATGGCTTTCGTGCCAGTGGCATTAAGACTTTTTGTACTGGGGCAGTAGTTGCCGATCGGATTCTATGCGCGGCTACTCAGGTCGGCAAACCGCTACCGGCTATGTTCGTGATTCCCAGTGATAGGAGCGGCCTAACTTACAAGCACGACTGGGATGTTTTAGGACAGCGCCGCACCGCCAGCGGCAGTTTTACCTTTGAGGCAGTACGCGTCGAACCCGCGGAAATTTTGGGACCGGCGCCAAATCTAGAGAGTGCTTTTCCAACTGGGTTAGGGATAGGCGGCATCTTAGTGCAGTCCGCAATTTTTCTAGGCATTGCCGAGGGGGCTCTGGCAACAGCCCAGCAGTATACCCAGACCCAAGCCCGTCCCTGGGAAACCGCTACGGTGGAAAGAGCAGTTGACGATCCGTATTCGCTGCGTCGCTATGGGGAGCTATGGGCTCAGCTACAGGGCGCGATCGCCCTAACCCAGCAGGCGACTACCCAGTTTCAGCAGGCGTGGAACAAAGGGCAGACCCTGACCCATGGAGAACGAGGAACAGTGGCAGTTGCAGCGGCTGCCGCCAAGACTCTTTCCATTCAGACAGGACTGGCCATTACTAACCAGATGTTTGATCTCATGGGAGCGCGATCGGTTACTAATCAGAATGGATATGACCGCTACTGGCGCAACCTACGCACGCTAACCCTGCACGATCCAGTAGATTACAAACTATTCGATATCGGCAACTGGTTTGTCAACGGAACTGCTCCTGTCCCCAGTTCCTATGCCTGAGTAAATAGCGAGCAGATGAATTAGTCTTGCTGCCTAAGTGTTAGACAAGAATTTTGAGAACCAGAACATGACTCAGCATGCAGCCGACACACCCACTCTGCAACAGAAGATAGCTTTAATGAATGGGTGGACACTGCAGACGAGATTATCGTTTTAGAGGAAGAACTAGATCTCACGTAGTGAACACCATCCATGCCTAACAATCCGCTTGTACACCGGCTGCATCAAGTTGGTTGGTTGAGTCTGATCGATCAATAGCAGCGGGTGAAGCGAACTGTTGGGTGGCAGCTACATTTCTGCGCCGATACTAGAATCCGAGGAACACGTCATGGTGAACGATGGAGAGATAAAGCACCTGCGTCGATGTATAGAACTTGCAACTGAGGCTCTAGCGCTAGGTGACGAGCCGTTCGGCTCTGTGCTTGTAGCAGCGGACGGGGAGGTTCTTTTTGAAGATCACAACCACGTTGC
>JBCBJE010000378.1:0-5760 GCA_038523735.1 Cyanobacteria bacterium J06626_18
AGACGGGGGGGATTGGGATCGACGAAACAGACCTACACGTTCTCGAATTGGCACATGGCCTCTTTAATATCCATTGCCAGAAATCGGTCAACGGCCTGATACGTCCAATACAGCGAAAGCTTCGGATCGGAACTAGTTTTCTGAAACCCAAGGGCGCGGGCAAGTTCGGCATAGCTAGGATGGATAATGAGACCATACATATCCCAGAGATTAGGGAAATCCTGTCGCATCTTGGCAAGTGTCTGTTGAGCATCCTGCAAGAGATTAACCTGAGCCTGTTTGCGATATTGGCTCTCAATCATCCAACTGCGGACAAACACGGCTCGACAGGTTTCGTCTTCAGGTAACGCCATTTCAAACGGATCGACCTCAGCAACCTGACTCAGGTGGAGTCCTTGACTGGGGGGCGCAAAGAATTTGATTTCGGAATCGCGGCGCGTGGGGTAGAAGGCATAAAACCCAACTGGATTCTGATTGTCACACCGTCGCAGCACACGCATTCCAGTAGCGTAGCGATCCGCCCAGTCACGCAGAATATTGGCAATACGATAAGGCACCGCATCGGTATTGCGATTGAGCCAGTTGTAATTAGTGGCTAACAGGTTAGCGATAGGTATGGCGTCACAACGGGGATCGAAAGCGTCGGGTTTGACTGCAACTACCGATTCTGGGGCTTCTTGCGCCAACAGGTCTGGCAAGGGCTGAATTTCGATTTGGGTACAGTTGCCGTCAAACTGCTTACAAATAAGGCCCAACGCAACGAGCTTGTCGATCATCATGCCAGCTGAACGATCGCCGCCACGATCGCGATCGCCATAAAAGACATCCGCTGCTTCGCGACAGCTACACTCAATCCAGCCTTCAGGAAACGTTAGTTTTTCCAACGGTTGCTCGGGCAAAGCTTGACGCCCGTGACAATCCTTTAAAAACAGATAGAGCCACAGCCTGACGAAGCATTCAGCTCGCCGCCGTGTCATCCCTACTCGCTGCATCAGGGCCGCAACATACCGCTGTTGCAGAGGCTGGGGAAGCCATTGCTGTAAGGCTTCGGAGCTAAACGCAGGAAATACTGACATGGCAACCACGGCTTTGGGATGGGGAAACACCCCTCTATGACGTTGAACATAGCAAGTTTTTTCAAGAACCTGCATGCTTACTTTCCGCACCTCAAAGTGTCACACACAGGCATCCATGCCTTCGTTTCCGATTCGACTGCGTGTCGCCATGAATGCCAAGTCGGGATTAGGAACTTAATTATTTTCATTGCCTGTGAGCAGCCTCAGAAATAAATTCTTTTGATGTTTTCTGTCGTGAAATTGTTGTCCTTCTTGACGGCAATGAAATCAGCCATTTAACGAGCCTGATTGAACTGCTCGAATTCTCAGGAAAATTTCAGAGAGATTACAGGTTTACTTCGTTACATTATCTAAATTGGCATAGCATCCTTCGATATTTCACCGAAATAATGGAGAGGGCGTCAGGAAAAGTCTCTGAAGCGTTTCTCGGACATCTGGTTCGTGCAACTAGATATCGAACTCTCAGGAAAAAATCAGGGAAATCCCATATTCAATAGGCTCCTGTCGAGTAGTTTAAATAACATTTCTGAGCCTTTCAAACAATCGAGTGCGATCGCCTCTAATCAACTTCTTGTAGCCTTTACATTGCCTTGTCTCGGTTACCGTAATTAACTGAAAACTGACATGGAACGTCCTTATCTATGGTTGTTAGCAGCCACGACTGGACTGGTTGTTTCGAGTAGTCTTACCTCGCCTTCGATGGCAGCTACTCTTGTAAGCACAGAACTGGTCTTATCCGTTGATGTATCCGGCAGCATCGACGATGACGAATTCAAATTGCAGCGCTCTGGCTATGCCAGCGTTTTCCGCGATCAAAGCGTTATTAACCTGATCGAAAGCTTGGATAACGGTTTGGCTGTGACCCTACAGTATTGGGCCACTCAACCTGAAGATACGCTTCCCTGGTATCACATCACGAATCAACAGAGCGCTTACGCGTTTGCCGATGCGATTGATGCCACTCCGCGCCCTTTTGAGGGATTTACCAACATTGCTGCTGCTCTCAAAGCATCGCGCGAGGAAATTCAGCACAATCAGTTTGTCGCTCCCAACCAAATTATCGATATCTCGAGTGATGGACGCCAAAATACCCGCAGAGACGTCCCTAAAGACCTCTCTGCTAAGCATCTATGTGCCCCTCGAAAGAAACGAGGCGGCACTGTTAATGACGATTTGGATGGTGATTGTCTGATCCGCGTCCGCGATGCGCGCGATGCTGCTGTAGAAGCAGGGATTACGGTCAATGGCTTGCCAATTCTGACAGAATTTGACGATCTCGACGGCTATTTTGTCGATAACGTCATTGGGGGAGAAAACGCCTTTTTTAGACCCGCGTCGGACTTCGCCGATTTTCAGCAAGCCATTGTCACCAAAGTAAAACAAGAAATTACGACTCAAGTTGACCAAGAAGCAGCGCTGAATCCCTCGCAGCCGTCTGCTCCTGAACTGCCGCCATCTCCAGCACCGCCGGTGCCGCCGGAGCCAACCACGCCAGCACCGGCTGAACCACCACCAACTGAGCCACCCTCTACAGAACCGCCACCGACTGAGCCAGGTCCAGCGCCACCACCATCCCAGCCTGTTCCTCTCCCACCAACACCGCCAGCACCGCCCCTTTTGCCACCCGTAACTGTCGATCCCACACCGCCCTCTGCCCCCAGTTTGGAGGAACCTGACGAAGACTCTGCAAGCGTTCCCGAGCCAAGCCTGGTTCTAGCTTTAAGCTGGGTTGGCTGGCATTTGCGATCGCGCTGGCGAAAATCGTCCTAAAGCTATCTATCCCTCCCTAGAAATGTTTTGCTGAGGCTCCACATCATTGGAGCGATCGCATAAAAGGGCTCCAATCGACGTCGATTGGAGCCCTAGTCTCTAAGAAAGGATTCAACATGCCAGAAGTTCTGTTGGTAAGGGGTGGGAGCTTGCCCCTTGGCAAGGGTAGATGGGTAATGGCAAGAGCTAATTGGCCGACTGGCAAGGGTTTTGGGGCCGAACCCTTAGCCAGCATTCTGACGGTCCGAACTCCTTGTGTCGAGCAAGTGACTCAATCATCTTGGTTCCTATGATGAAACCCGCCCCTGAGCTTAAACTGACCGGAAAATAAGCTCACCCTAATGACTTCCTGAGAAATCTGAATGCCAGCATATACGCACCTAAAGGCGTGTATCCCAAAAGCACCTAGCTGCGAATCCTCCCGGCAGTTTCCGCACACCCTTTAGTCAGGAAGAGTGTCTGATTTATGTGAAAACGGGACATTTATCCGTTGTTGGTGATTAGTGATTAGTGATTGGTTCATAGTTGATTGGGTTGTAAGACCAAACATTAACGAACAACCAATAACGATTAAGGAGGTTCGCCATGACATCGGTAAGAGTGTCATCCAATGCATCGCGTTATGGGCAGGATGTTTCGATTCGGCAGTTTCAATTAGCGGCTGATGAGCCCCCAGCATTGGGAGGAGATGATGCGGGTCCGGCACCGTTTGAATGGATTTTGGCGGGGTTGGGGGCGTGCAAGGCAATCACACTTAAGATGTATGCTGATCGCAAGGGCTGGAATTTAGAGTCGGTCACGGTGGATTTGACTTACGAAAACCGCGATAACCAACCTATTATTCAAGCGGAACTCACCCTTGAGGGCGATCTGGATGCGGCGCAACGGCAGCGACTGCGGGAGATTAGCGATCGCTGTCCGGTTCATCGCATGCTGACAGCTCCGGTCGATATTCAAACGCGGCTGACGGCAAAGGTCGGAGGTGTCTGAACAGGAACGCTACGAATAGTGGGGGCGGGTTGACTCAGGTCATTGGTTTTGGTTTGGGGATGTTTATGCAACCTGCGCCCCCATGCAACCAAGATTATTCAACCCAATGTTTGGCCCGCTCGACAGCTTTCTTCCACAGAACGTAGTTCTCCTGCGCGGCAGACGCTCCCGCTCCGGGCTCGAATATGGTGTCGATCGCTCGACTCTCCACTAACTGACGATAATCTTTCCAGAAACCGTTGGCTAACCCAGCAGCAAAGGCCGCTCCCTGAGCTGTCGTATCCAGAATGGCTGGACGCTCGATGGGAATGCCCAAAGCATCTGCCTGGAACTGCATGAGGAAGTCGTTGTTGCAGGCTCCCCCATCCACTTTGAGGCGATTGATAGCAGTATCGCTGTTGCTATTGACGGCTTCTACCACTTCTCTGACCTCATAAGCGATCGCTTCTAGCACTGCCCGCACCATATGTTCTCGCTGCGCTCCACCGGTGATGCCCAAAAATGCTCCCCGGGCGCTCATATCCCAATGGGGTGCACCCAGACCACTCAAGGCCGGGACAAAATAAACACCGCCGTTGTCATTCACCTTCTTCGCCAGTGGTTCGGTATCCGCTGCGTGGTTGATGACCTTAACGCCATCTCGCAGCCATTGGATGCAGGCTCCCGCCGTGAACATGGCTCCCTCCAAAGCGTAGCCAACGTGGGGCTGACCACTATTTGCTTCCGACCAGGCAATCGTAGAAAGGAGTAGCTGGTTCGTGCGGGCGACTTCGTTCCCCGTATGGGCCACCAGAAACGCACCGGTGCCATAGGTGCATTTAAGCAGACCGGGGCGATCGCACCCGTGACCGAACAGTGCAGCTTGCTGGTCACCCAAAATGGCTGTAATAGGAATTTCAGCGCCTAAGAAACTCGCATCGGTATAGCCAAATACGCCCAGACTAGGCTTTACCTCAGGCATCAGGTGGGCAGGGATACCGAAAAGTTCCAGTAACGCTGGATCCCAGGTATGGTCCTGAAGGTTAAGCAGCATGGTGCGGCTAGCATTGCTGTGGTCGGTCGCATGAACTTTCCGCCCCGTCATATTCCACAGCACCCAGGTATCGACCGTGCCTGCCAACGTCCTATCCAAGTAAATTGGAGGGTCGGTGTATTGTTTCACATGATCCAACAACCACGACAGCTTGGAGGCAGAGAAATAGGCGTCAAGGACTAGGCCAGTGCGATCGTAAATATCCTGGGCTTTCCCTGCTGCACGCAAATCGTTGCACAAAGGGGCTGTCCGGCGATCCTGCCAAACGATCGCATTATGATGGGGGCGCCCGGTTTCTTTATCCCACAGCAGACAGGTTTCCCGCTGTACGGTCAGGCCAATAGCCGCCACCTCACTGGCTTGAATGTTGGCTTTTTCCAAAGCGCCTTTGGCCGCCCAAGAGACATCTTCCCAAATCTCTCTTGGGTCATGTTCTAGCCAACCGGGTTGTGGATAGTACTGCGTCAGCTCTTTGTAAGACTGAGCCACAATCTGCCCGGACTGATCAAACAAAATCGCGCGATTGCCTGTGGTGCCCAAATCCAGGGCCATGATGTAAGCGGCTGCCATAGTATTCCGTTGCGTAGCGTCATTCGAGAGATACCCTGCTCGTTACAACTTTCGACGGGACCGCTTATTTTGGTCAGGAATTTAAGGTTGCCGTTAGATTTTTGTTAGCGCATGTTGCGTATGAGAGTTAATGGGGTGGAAGGGTTTTCTGGTGAGTATTGGCCGCACCTGCCCTTACTAGTCCCCTTAACCCCCTTCCACCCCAGTAACTCACATACGCAACATGCGCTAACAAAAATCTAACGGCAACCTTAAATTCCTGACCAAAATAAGCGGTCCCGTCGAAAGATTTAACGAGCAGGGTATCTCTCGAATGACGCT
>JBCBJE010000379.1:0-5757 GCA_038523735.1 Cyanobacteria bacterium J06626_18
CCCAGTCGTGTTACCGGAAAAGCCAGTTTTCGATGGCTGGAAACGGCCATTGCAGGAGCAATGGCCGGTGACTTTGATGCGGTTGTAACAGCTCCTATCGCCAAGTCAGTTTGGCATACAGCAGGCCATATCTATCCAGGGCAGACTGAAGTGCTGGCAGAGCGGTCAGGAGCCCAGCGCTTTGGCATGTTGTTCGCGGCACAATCGCCCCGTACAGGCTGGCTGCTCCGCACCCTGCTAGCGACCACACATATTCCCCTAAACCAAGTTCCCACAACCCTATCGCCAGAGTTGATGACCCGTAAGCTGGCGCTGCTGGTGGACTGCTTACAGCAGGACTTTGGGGTGGAAACTCCTCATATCGCGATTGCTGGACTCAATCCCCATAGTGGCGAATCAGGCAAGCTGGGTTCAGAGGAAGCGGATTGGCTTATCCCCTGGCTGGAAACGGCCCGCGATCGCTATCCGCATGTCAAACTCACAGGGCCCGTACCGCCCGATACGCTCTGGGTCAGTGCCGGTCCAGCCTGGTATGAGGACGCCACTGCTAGCCCCTACGATGCTTACTTAGCGCTCTATCACGACCAAGGACTGATCCCCGTCAAGCTGTTAGCCTTTGATCGAGCGGTCAATACAACGATTGGTCTGCCCTTTGTACGAACTTCGCCTGACCATGGCACCGCATTTGATATTGCTGGTAAGGGTATAGCGCGGGCCGATAGTATGGAAGCGGCAATTGAACTGGCGATCGCGCTAGTAAATCAGCGCCTGCAAAATAAAAGACTCAGCTCCACACGGAACTGAGTCGAGGTTGGCCTATGGCGTTGTCAGTGAAAGTCAAATAAATCAATCGCGCTAGCTGAGGGCTGCACCACTGCGACCATAGCTGCTTTGAGCATTCGCACTCGGCTTTCCTTGAATGTGACTCCAGTGAGAAGCTGCTTCTGCAGGCATGCCAACTTCGGAGTTTACACGCCCTAGCAAGGACTGTTGGCGATGCTTGATCGAATGGCGATTGCGATTCATTAGGGCGCGGGCTTGTTCAGATGCAGACATGTCTTTGACCTCCTGAAAGTGTTTGGATGCAGCTTTCTTCTGCTTACCTTTTCAAGGTAGCAAAAAATTCCGTATCTATTGATACAGAATTTAATTGGGGCTATAGAAATTAGCATTTCGTTATGAATTGCTGTTGACTGTTGCTTTTCTTTGTGTGGACAGGGAGTGGGAGGGTGAAAGGGTGATGGGGTGATTGATATATAGCCCGGTCAATAGCCCAAGAGACGCGGCTAACGCTAAGGCTAGTGCTAGCGCGGAGCAATCACCCTGAGAGATAGGGCCTAAGGTTCTGTATGGCGATGCGGCTGGCAATTGTCGAAGTCACTCGTTGCTGATTACGCTGATAGGCGATCGCCTCAACAAGAGGAGGATACTTTGAAGCACGCTTCGCTACGGCAGAATTGCCGACCATTCGGGATTGTTGTTCTGGTACTGGGTATTTGGGGGGCGATGAGCGGCTGTCGCGCGGTATCTGGTCAGAATCAAATTACCGATGATACTCCGGTAGCCAGTCAGCCAGCAGTGCCCCGTAACTTGGTGGAACGCATTGACGCTTTCATGATGGAGCAGGTGAATGACGGCTATTCAGGTGCGCTCGTGGTGGAAAAGGATGGGCAGCTGATTGTGGCACAGGGGTATGGCTGGCGAGATCGCACCACATTCACACCCGTGACTCCGCAGACAGTTTTTGACATCGCCTCGGTAACCAAACAGTTTACGGCGGCTGCCATTCTCAAGCTAGAGGAGCAAGGACAGCTCACGGTGGAAGACTCTATCAGTGCCTATTTTGAGACTGTACCTGAGGACAAACAAGGCATCACGCTGCATCAGCTCCTCACCCATACCGCTGGATTGCCTGAAGACTTGGTGGATGACTATGCTCCCGTCTTACGGGACGAGTATATCGATATTGCGATGAGGACGCCGCTGGTCCATCCGCCTGGAGAGACCTACAGCTACTCCAACGCAGGCTACGGCTTGCTGGCCGCCATTATCGAGCGGGTAACGGGGCAGTCATACGAAGCCTATCTCCGTGAGGTGCTCTTTGAACCAGCGGGCATGACCGATACTGGATATCTTCTCCCCAACTGGCCAGCCGATCAGCTGGCACATGGTTATGAGAAGGTTTTCTTCTGGAATCAAGATAGAGGAACGCCCCTAGACGAACCGTTCGCTGAGGATGGTCCTTACTGGAATCTGCGGGGCAGCGGGGGGATTTTGTCCACAGTTCGCGACATGCATCAGTGGCATAAGGCTTTGAAAGGAACCAGTGTGCTATCGGAAGCATCTAAAGCAAAGCTATTTACGCCCTATGTGGATGAAGGCTACGAAGAAGCCAGCTTTTACGGCTATGGCTGGGTCATTATGCCAACGTCGCGGGGCACGACCCTGCAGACCCATAACGGCGGCAATGGTCTTTTCTATGCCGATATCCACCGCTATGTCGAAGACGATGTGATGATTTTTATCACGTCAAATGCAGGCAAACCCGATGCGACAGAGCTGAGTTGGCAAATCGCCGACCTAATTTTTGAGTAGGGAATCATTGGGAAGACTAACTATCGAAGCAAAACCATAACAGGAGTGCTCAATGGTCTTCAAGCGCAATCACACATATGTCAAGATGCGTAAGGATATGCTCTGGGTAAAGCACCTCAAAAATCGGACTGTAGTAAAGCTGAAATCACCACAGCCGTTTTCAACCGAGAGGCTTTTAGTAGGCCAGGTGTCGGTGGCCGAAGCAGCGCTGAAGTCTGCAGTTCGTCAAGCCTACGCGGGAAGAAGGCAGCTTGTATCGCCTTACATGCTCATACAGCCACTTGAATGTATTGAAGGGGGAGTATCTGAGGCTGAAGAAATGACACTGATGGAGCTGGGTCGTCGAGCCAACATGATGTATACGGTGGTTTGGGTTGGTCCAGAACTAACGGATGCACAAGTTCCAGAGAAGTTCATTGAGCTAGCCCGGCGTTTGAGTCTCGTTTAGTAGACTGACAGTAATTGCGAAGACTTAGAATCTTGGGGTAGGCAATGAGTGTTACCGACAGCTCTCAAGTAAAGAATATGGAGTCAATCCCCTCAGTTTCCACGACAGAGCTATTGCGTCAGATCAATCAATCCCTTGAACAGCTATCGCAGGAGCGCTTACAGGTACTCGCAGATTTTGCTGCCTATCTAGCGAGTGTTGAGAGCGAAGCTGCTACGCAAGAACTTTTAGCGATTCCAGGACTCCTAGACCGAATCAAGCAAAACCAGGCAGATCCTGAAACGCATTATCAAAATTGGAGAACACTTCATTCCGATGTATGAGGTTCTGCTCCATCCCGACGCGCAAAAGGTTTATGTAAATGCCAATAAGGCTTTAGCCAAGAAAATTGCTCGCTGTTTGCAGCAGCTGGAGCGAAATCCTCGGTCCCACCCCAACATCAAGATCCTCAAAGGAGAGTACACAGGATACTATCGCTATCGCATCGGGGACTACAGGGTTATCTATTCGATAGAAGATGAATTGATTCGGGTTTTTGTTATAGCAATCGCTCATCGGGGTGAAGCCTACAAACCCTAAAAAGCTAAGGGGTCAGATCTCTTGAAGAGACCCGACCCCTTAGTCTCGAGACGATTCAGGATTACGCAGCAGCGCGTTCCTTGGCCTCCTTAATCACTTCCTCAGCCACATTATTGGGGCAAGGTGAGTAGTGAGAGAAAGTCATGGAGAACTGACCACGCCCCGAGGTCATGGTTCGCAGGTCGCCGATATAGCCAAACATCTCACTCAGCGGCGCTTCTGCCTTGATGCGAACGCCCGTGGGACCCGACTCTTGCCCCAGAATCATGCCACGACGACGATTGAGGTCACCGATAACATCACCCATGTAATCGTCAGGCGTGAAGACATCCACCTTCATGATGGGTTCCAGCAATTGCAGGCCAGCTTTGGGTAGGGACTGACGATAAGCTGCCTTGGCCGCAATTTCGAAGGCGATCGCCGAAGAGTCAACCGGGTGATAGCCGCCGTCGGTTAGCGTTACCTTCAGGTCAACTACAGGGAAGCCCGCTAGGGGTCCTTTGTCGACGCTAGTCTCAAAGCCTTTCTGTACGGCAGGCCAGAATTCCCGAGGCACATTACCACCTGTAACCTTAGACTGGAACTCAAAGCCTGCACCGGGCTCGTTAGGCTCGATGGTGTAGTCGATCTTGCCGTACTGACCCGAACCACCAGACTGCTTCTTGTGAGTGTAGCTGTCGTTGAAGACCTTCGTAATCGACTCACGGTAGGCAACCTGAGGTTTACCTACTTCGACTTCCACGCCGTAAGTCCGCTTCAGGATGTCCACTTTGATATCCAGGTGCAGCTCACCCATGCCTTTGAGGATGATTTCACCTGTTTCCTGATCCGTTTCAACGTAGAAGGAGGGGTCTTCTTGGACCATCTTGCTGATAGCCACACCCATCTTCTCGTTGTCGCCCTTCTTCTTGGGCTCGACCGCTACGGAAATCACCGGCTCGGGGAAGACCATGGGTTCCAGCGTGGCCGGGTTTTTGGGGTCACATAGCGTGTGGCCGGTTTGGACGTTCTTGAGGCCAACTAGGGCTACAATGTCGCCCGCTTGAGCCGAATCGACCTCTTGGCGATCGTTGGCGTGCATTTCAACGATGCGGCCAATCCGCTCACTCTTACCGGTTGCCGTATCAAGGACGTTATCCCCCTTGTTGATCATGCCAGAGTAAATACGTGTAAAGGTGAGGGCTCCAAAGCGATCGTCCATAATCTTGAACGCCAGCGCCCGCAGAGGCTTCTCAGGATCGACGTAAGCCATCTGTCCGGTCTCGTTACCTTCCAGGTCAACTTCGGGCTGAGGGGGGACTTCGTCAGGAGCAGGAAGATAGTCGACAACCGCATTCAGCACTAGCTGGACGCCCTTGTTCTTAAAGGAGGAACCACAGTAAGTCGGGAAAAAGGCAAGCTCCTTAGTTCCCTTACGAATGCACTGTTTGAGTTCGTCAACCGTGACCTCTTCGCCTTCTAGGTACTTCATTAGGGCCTCTTCGTCCTGCTCCACAGCAGCTTCGATTAGGGCTTCACGGTATTCTGCTACCTGCTCTTTCATGTCCTCAGGGACATCTTGGACCTCATACTTCATCGGATCGCCAGAATCATCCCAAATCCAAGCTTTCTCAGTCAGAAGATCAACCACGCCGACGAAGTCACTCTCGGTGCCGATGGGCAGGACCATCACCAGTGGCTTGGCGGCTAGTACTTCATCAACCTGCTTGACCACACGATAGAAATCAGCGCCAATCCGGTCGAGCTTGTTGACGTAGATGATCCGAGCAACTTTCGAATCGTTGGCGTAGCGCCAATTGGTCTCAGACTGGGGCTCTACACCACCGGAACCACAGAAAACACCAATACCGCCGTCTAGGACCTTCAACGAACGGTACACCTCGATAGTGAAGTCAACGTGCCCCGGAGTGTCAATGATGTTGAGCTGGTGGTCATCCCAGAAGCAGGAAGTTGCAGCCGATTGAATCGTAATCCCGCGTTCTTGCTCCTGCTCCATGAAGTCGGTGGTTGCCGCACCCTCGTGAACCTCACCGATTTTGTGAATCTTACCGGTGAGCTTCAAGATTCGTTCGGTCGTGGTGGTTTTACCGGCATCTACGTGAGCAAAAATGCCGATATTGCGATAGCGCGAAAGG
>JBCBJE010000380.1:0-5753 GCA_038523735.1 Cyanobacteria bacterium J06626_18
ATCCCCAAGCCCTTTGTATAGTGTGATTTGGGCGTTTCCCTGCGGTCATGAACCCAGTATGGAGTTCTTGAAAACAACTGGCAGTACCCGTATGGGGTAAATTTTTCTTCCGTAAACGCAAAACAAAACTTTATGAATCGATAGAAGGCAGCGCCTAGGCTGTGCAAAATATCACGTGATTATTTCTACGTTTTGTATATCTCTCTTTCTGTTTCAGAGCTAAGGAAAACCCCTACAGGCCATAGCGTTTATGGTCTGCGGCGCGCCTCGACTACGGCTGCATCTCAAAGCCAGATAATTCAGTCCCTAGAACTTTCGAGGATAGGATAACCAAAGAATTTGAGGGTGCGCTATTGGGAGACGCTACTAGCGGACGCTCCCATGGGGCACCATAAGGGGTTAGGGCCAACGCAATTAGAGCTAGTGAACACTCCGAATAAACGTATCAAAAGTCACATTCATTTAGTAATGCCCGCCAGTTGTTAATCAAAGCAATCGGCAGATAGCGGCTCTCAGCTTCAGCAAAAGCGATTAACAAGGACTTTTCTCCTCTAAAGCTGACAGGAGAGTTTCAACTTCACGTTAGGCTAAGTTCTGTAACATCGGCCAGTGATAGCAGGTTGATGTTTCACAGCTGATTCAGTGAGGAGTTGATGGATGCTGAAAAGACTTTTTTGGGTTTGTCTAGTCGTGGCCTGCATTGTGGGCATTACCTCGACTACTGTAAGGGCTGGCATTATTGCCGAACCTGTGGTTTACGAGATTGAGGGTCAGCCCTATGAAGGCTACTTTGCGCGAAATGAAGGTTTTGGGGATGAGCAACCGATTGTGTTGCTGATTCATGATTGGAACGGCATTGACGATTATGAGCAGCGCCGGGTACAGATGCTGGCTGAGCGGGGATATGCTGCCTTTGCCCCTGATCTGTATGGTCAGGGGGTGCGTCCTGCTAACCCCGACGAATCGCGCGAAGAAAGCGGCAAGCTATATAGCGATCGCCCCACAATGCGCGATCGACTCTTGGCGGGGCTAGCGCAGGCTCAGAGTATGACGGGAGTTGACCCGGAACAGGTGGTGAGCATGGGCTACTGCTTTGGCGGAGCCGCTGTTCTAGAACTAGCGCGGGCTGGGGCCAATCTGGATGGCTTCGTAAGCTTCCACGGCGGGCTGGAAACCCCTGAAGGCCAGGATTATAGCCAGACAATGGGACCGATCTTGATTCTTCACGGTGGCAATGATCCGGTTGCGCCCATGACTCAGGTTGCAGCCCTTGTTGAGGAATTGAATGCGGTTGACGTCGAATACGATGTGGAAATCTACGGCGGGGTGCTTCATTCCTTTACGGTTTGGGGCGCCGACAGCGATAGCTCTCGCTATGACGCTAAGGCGGATACCCTGTCATGGGATGCACTGCTGACGTTCTTGGATCGGCAGCTTCGCTAAGCAAAAGTTAGAAGGCAAAAGGCGAAAGGCAATCTTAGAAGGTGAGTTTGAAACTCTAGTATTGATTGCCTGATTTACGATGCTGCAGCGCCGTCACGCCGTCGGGTTCGAGTAAATCGCCTGCGAGGACTTGGGCATAGATGAGCTGATGGTCCCCCGTAGCGATACGTTCTTGCACCCGACAGTCTAGATAGGCGAGGGCATCCGCCAGGATGCAATGGCCGTTTGCGGCTGCGCGCGTAGCCAGTGGGTAATCGGCAAGTGGGGTGGACTGCTGGTGCGAAAAATGACGCCGAATGGTGCGCCCTTCTTTAAGGATATTCAGTATTAGAGGTTGGCCGGGTTGTAAGGTATCCAATATCGGCTCGTGAGTCGGGACAGCCAGCATTAGACCCGGTGGGCTAAAGGTCGCCTGAGAGACCCAGGAAGTCAGGATGCCGCTGTGGCGATCGCCCTGCCGAACCGTGACTATGCAAAGTGAGCCAATGACGCGACCCATCGCCTGGGCTGTACGATCCGCCTGAGCAACCGTAATCGTCTGGCGGGGCACCTGCTGTTTGGAGCGCTTGCGGAGCTGCTGAGCAAATTGATTCCCGGCAGTTTCACAAGCCACTAAGACCGCTTTATCGGGGCTAAATCGCACCCGGATGGGCTCAAAGCCGAAGCGATAGCCTGCATCCCGTAATTTGCCCTCCAGCAGGTCGATCGCCTCCCCACTCCAGCCATAGGAGCCGAACACACCTGCCGGTTTCGTCTTAGATACGTTAGCCAAAATGCTGCCTAGCGCAATTTGAATTTGCACCGGAGCATGTCCCCCCAGAGTCGGCGAACCAATAATAAAGCCATCGCAGGCTTTAACCGTTTGCGCGATGGTGTTAGGGCTGGCAAATTCGCAGTTGATTGATTCGACAGCTATGTTGGCCGCTATTAAACCGCGGGCGATCGCATCGGCTACCTTTGCCGTATTGCCATAAGCCGAGGCGTACAACAACGCCACGCGTAGAGTCCGCTGGGCCTGCTGTTGACACCATTGGCGATAGTCTTGACGCAACCGGCTGAGACTGTAGCGCACCAACGGTCCATGGCCAGGGGCAATACATTGCAGCGAAAACGGTTCCAACCGATCCAGCGCGGTTTCTACCTGGCGAGCCTGGAGAGCGTGGAGGCAATCGAAATAGTAGTGCCGATCGGCTTCCAACTTGCGCCAATTCTCATCCCATATAGACTCGCTACACAGATGTATACCGAACAGCTTGTCGCTGTAGAGAATTTGGGTGAACGGATCATAGGTACAAAGTCCATCCGGCCAACGGGGGGTCGGGACGGTTGTAAACTCCAGCCAATGCCCCTGCCCCAAATCCAATCGGTCTCCTGAGCGGATGATGTACAGAGACTCTTCCCAGGCAAGTAGCGCCTGCTTAAGGGCATTGGCCGCTGGACGTGAGCAGACAATAATCGCTTGAGGAGCCCGTTCTCGCAGTTGCTCTAGCGTTGCCATGCGGTTGGAATTCACGTGGCTCAGGATGATGTAGTTGATGTCGCTGAAGGCAATCTGTTGCTGCAGGGCTTCTAGGTAAATCGTTGTGAAAGATTCACCTGGCGGATCAATGACCGCCGTTTCGTTGCCGCGAATCAGGTAGGAGTTTGCCGTAGTGCCTTGATGGCGGCTGTACTCTACTTCAAACTTGAGGCGGTCCCAGGTGCGCGATCGCAATACCTGAGTGTCTTGCCCAATTGTGTCTACTTGAACGTCGCGGGGGCGGGGCGTCATCTGCATGGAGAAGGAGTGAGATGTTGTGGAGTAAGTCATCGTTTTTTTGCGTAGCTGTGCCTAGAGAGAAAATCACGGGCCAAGTCAAAATTGGAGCGTCGGATCAGGATGAGAACCGTCAGGAATCCAATTTGCCGTTCATTTCAGAGAGTTCCTGAGCAAACCGAATCCGATGACGACGGGAAACTTGTTGCTCTGGGTCGACACCATCAAAGGTGGGTGGAATCCAGACCCGGATGACTAACAAGGCTCCCAAAACGAGTAAAAAAGAACAGGCGGCCAGTACCTGAATCCAAGGCGTTTCGAGGATGCCGCGAACGATGATTTCCC
Organism: Cyanobacteria bacterium J06626_18; assembly: GCA_038523735.1. GTDB lineage: Bacteria > Cyanobacteriota > Cyanobacteriia > Phormidesmidales > Phormidesmidaceae > SIO1E4. Next base: position 3,545 of record JBCBJE010000380.1, read on the forward strand.
GCAGTACTGAAACAATGGAGACTTCTACCGCTACCCCGATGGATACCCGGTGCTCTTTCAGGTAAATAATTAGCAACCGAAAAAGTTCCACCATAATCAGCAGAAACAGAATGTCGGCAGTGACGTGGGGAAAGTTCAGCGGCGGTAGCAGCGATAGAAACATCTCGCGCAGCTGCATCACCATAAAACTGAACAGTCCAATGCAGAGGGAGATCACAATCAAGTCTTGCACCAGTTCCAGAACGCGAACGATATGGTTGCCACTGAGCCAGGTGGCCCAACGAGGGGAGGTTGATGATGAGAAATTTTGCATAGTTCTGAGGAAATAATGGAGAACGATGTGGGGCTAGTTTGCGGGCATCTGTTACAGAAACGCCATCAGGCGACGTGGGCTTAATAGTGACTCCCGACCTTGCGATGATGAACAGCCGTGAGGCCATCCAAATGGGCCACCCGTCCGGCGGTGGCCCTGCAGTACACAATCCAGTGGTCAATCACTTCTAAACGCCGGGTAACGGTACATTCCAGATAGGCGAGTGCCTCGGCCAGAATCGGCGAACCGTTGGGAGCCTCCTGGGTGGCAATGCCCGTAAAGCGATCGGCACCGGGGGGAAATCGCTTCAGGAAATGCTTCATCAGGTGTTGGTAGTTCCCTTCCTCCAAGATGTTTAGGACGAAGGTTTCACCGACTTGCAGGAGCGACTCAATTGCCCGGTCTTTGGCAACCGCGATCGCCACGCCCAAAGGTTGAAAGCTGGCCTGCATGACCCAGGAAGCCAACATGGCACCCGTGACAGTTCCTTTGCGGACGGTCAAAAGATAAAGCCCACTGCTAAGGCGTCCCAAAGCTTGATCCAACTGGGTATCCAGCGACTTAGCTTGTCGTTGTGCCCGATCGCGGTTGAGCCATTGGCCCAGATCCGTTCCGGCTTCTTCGCAGAGCTTATCGGTGGCTTCGGAAGGAGCCGCTTTGATCAAGATGGGAGTAAAGGCTTCCGTCAGCCCCAGCTCGTGAAATCGATTCCGTAAAGGGTAAATCGGCTCATCCTGACCGCCCCCTGTTTCAAACAGACCAATGGCCTGCTTGGGATTCGCGATTGCTAAAAGAGTACTCAGGATGTAGTGCAGGCTAGGGCTAGATTTTTCCTGAGGGGGCATGCCCAAGACCAGACCTGCCGCCTCCCCGACCAGTTCGCGAACATCGTGAGCATCGGCTTCACGCACGTCTAATAGCTCGACATCGGTTCCTGTTTTGCGGATACCTTGGGCAATGGCTTGAGCAATGCGATCGCCGTATCCATAGTCAGCTGTGTACAGCAGAGCTACAAAGGGCGCGGCCTTCGATTGGGCTTCGCTCCAGATACGGTAACGATTAATCCAGTCTTCTTGGTTGTGCTTTAGCAAAGGACCATGCCCTGTTGCAACCAAGTCGATAGTAAAGGGAGCCATTCGCTTCAGCGCTCCCAGCACTGAGCGCGCATTGGGCTTCATTAGGCAGTCGTAGTAGTACTGAAAATCAGGTTCTAAAAGCTGTGGTGCCTCATCGTAGAGAGCATCATCGCAGTAGTGCATGCCAAAGACATCGCAGGTGTAAAGGACCTGTGTGCCACGGTCATAGGTAAAGATTGTGTCTGGCCAGTGTAGGTTCGGAGCCGAAATAAATTCCAGCTGGTGACCTTGGCCCAAATCAAGGGAGTCACCACTCTTGACGATGCGGGCGTCGAACTCCCAATGCACCTGACTTTTCAAGAACTGAATGGCGACCTTTGACCCGACAACGGTTAAATGAGGAGCCTGCTGCAACAGAGTTTGAATAAGTCCACTGTGATCAGGTTCCGTGTGATTGACAATCAGATAATCAATCGCAGCCAGATCAACCAACCCTCGTAGGCTATCGAAGTACAGCGACTCGAACTTGCGATGGGAGGTGTCTATCAGTGCTGTCTGATTGCCCTGAATCAGAAACGAGTTGTAGGTTGTGCCATTTTGCAGTTCGAATTCAATATCAAAGCGGTCTCGGTCCCAATCTAAGCAGCGAATGGCAGTGGAGTTTCTGGCGATCGCGGCTGTTTGTACGGTTAATCGACTAGACGAGCGAGTAGTTTGGAGCGAATCGGTAAGTAAAACCATAAGTGTTATCTATCCTGAATGGATTTTCGATAAGCTTATCCTTATGGTTGCTTAGATATCACGATTCGTAAAATGTCAA
>JBCBJE010000381.1:0-5746 GCA_038523735.1 Cyanobacteria bacterium J06626_18
ATTTGAACATGATGCGCAAAGATCAAAATCATACGTGTAATGAGCACCGAGGGAATAGAAGTCTATGCATTTGAGGTGCTCGATGTGCATCTCCGTAATGGCAGAGTACGGCGAGATATCAACAATGGTCGACTATTATCCCTGGAAGATTCTTACACTCGTAAATTGGCTGAAGTCTCAAGCGCCTACCCGAAAAGATCTTCAGAACTTAGCCAATGAATTAGAAATTCCGTCACATGTTCTCAATGACTGGCTGAGAGTCTCGTCACCTTTAGCATGGTCAACCATTACTCGCAAACAAATTCAGTTAATTGCTCGCTATCGTGGCTGGAGCTTTGATCGAACACGAGAATGGTTAGGTATCAGCCCTGAGCATTTGGCTGTGTTGAAGACAATAGGCTGAAAACTTTATCTTGGTTCTCCGCATTTCTTGACTCAACTTCTCTCCGCTTCTCGCCGCTTCTCAGACAGCTTCATCAAAATTTCTTCATGGACTGTGCGTGTAATAGGGTAAAGGTAACAGACTGCCAGCCCGCCGATAAGCAACACTAGAGGAACTGGACCCATAAACATGCGAATCGCTAACAGTGCTGATGCCGGTTGATTCGGTGCTTCTGAAACAAAACCAGACCATCTGAGAGCTGCCCCAACTAGAAAAAGCCCTCCGGCTAAGCCTACTTTTTGTAGCAGCGACATGAAGGCATAGAAAACACCTTCGCGACGTTTCCCTGTTTGTAGTTCATCCAGTTCAATCACATCGGGCAGCATTGCCCAAGGTACAACGTAAGCGGTAGCTACACCAAAGCTAGCCACCACACATAGAAAATAAAGAAGTCCTGTTTGCCCGGGCTGCAAGAAAAATAAACCGATTTGAACAATCAGCCAAACCCCAATCCCCATATAGAAAAGTCCTTTTTTGCCAATGCGACGACTGATTAGGTTGCAGGGTAGCATCATCGGGATGGCAGTTCCTTGAACCAATATCGCAGGTAGAAAGTAGTTATCTAAGCCCATCCATAAGGTGCTGTAGAAAGGGATGATACTGGCAGTGATTTGAAGGGCCAACCACGCACAGAGGTAAATTCCAATGACGTATAGGAATGGAACGTTACTGAGGACGATGAGGAGCTGATCTAAAAAAGGAATTTCAGGTTCAGATTCGGAATCGGGACGTGAAGATTCCGCCACGATCGCTTGTAACTTACGAGCATGGGGATAAGTCCCAAATACGCACACGACTAAAGGGAGAATCGAAAACAAGGCTGCTACCCCTCCCAAAGCTAAATATTGCAGTCGTACGTTCTCAATTACTGAGGTGACCCAGAAGCCCAAGGCAAGTCCTGAGATGGCACCTAACAGGGAAAAGCTCAGACGAAAACTTGTCAGATCGGTGCGCTCGTCATAGTCCTGCGAAAGCTCAGCCGTCAGAGTGGAGTAAGGCAGGTTGGCCGTGGTGAAAAAAATCTGAAAGAGAACAGAGGTCACCACGTAATACCAGAATAAGAAAGTAGGGTTGCTGCTTGGAACCAACCACATTAACGCGAAGGTGACACCAAATGGCAACGCGCTGAGCAAAATCCAAGGATAGCGGCGTCCCCAGGGGGTTTGAATACGATCGCTTAGCCATCCCACCATAGGATCATTAACCGCGTCCCACACCTTCCCAATCAACAGCACTGTTCCAGCTGCTAGAGGATCGATGCCGGCTACCTCAGTGAGGAAAATGAGAAATGAGAAGGCAATCAGATTTGTGGTCATGCCGGTTCCCATATCGCCCGCACCATAGGCCAGCTTGGTCCCAAGCGAAAGCTTTACCGGAGTTGCATCCGCATTTGGTGCAGAAAATTCAGAGGTCATTGGTGCACCTTACTTCAGTAGGATGAGCATATCAGTAGTATGATGACGCAAACCCTTTGCAACACTGCTGTGCGCTTGGTGCGATCGCTGATATGGCTGACCTCTACGTTACCTGGGACGATTACAACAACCTAGTTGAAACTCTGGCCCTCCGCATCTACGAATCTGGCTGGGAGTTTGATCAAATTGTTTGTCTGGCTAAGGGTGGCCTCAGGGTCGGCGATATTCTCTGCCGTTTATTTGATGTGCCATTAGCTATTTTGTCTACCGCTTCCTATGGCGGCAAAGACAATCGCACCCGAGGGACTATTAACTTCTCACGCGATCTGAGCATGACCACCGTCAACCTCGGCAGTCACGTCCTGTTGGTGGACGACTTAGTCGATTCTGGGGTCAGCCTCGAACGCAGTATCCGCTGGCTGCACCACAAGTACGGGTTTTACATCGATGAAATTCGGACGGCGGTCATTTGGCAAAAAGCCTGCTCTGCGATCGAACCGGACTATCATGCGCAGTATCTGGCCGATAATCCCTGGATTCATCAGCCTTTCGAAAAGTATGAGCAGATGACCCTACAAGAATTAGCCGACAGCCGCCGCTTACCTCAGACGGTTTAACCTTTTTCTGTTTGATCCTCTGTAAGATAGGGGTCTTCACTTCCTTGTTGACGAAGATACCTACTTTTAAGAATCAAGCGTTCAACATCGTAGCGGCTACTGCGAATCCCCTTGAGTTTCTGATGAATATTCTGGTAATGTTCGGCTTCGACAACATCCCCGGCATCACGAATCTTGCGTTTTTCTTCTATTTCTGCCTTGAGGTCATGAATCTGTTGGCGCAGCCATTGCTGACGACCGACCACCTCATCAATCATCGTTTGAAAAACGTGACCGAGCTGTCCTAATTCGTCCTTACGATTGACAACGATCGCTAATCTTCGTCCCGCTAGGTTACTCAGTTCCTCCTCGGGTTGCATATCGTCGGCAGCGAGCTTCTGAGACACTCTCGCCAGCGTTTGGATAGGCCGAATCACCAGTGGTTTGAGCATGCGATTCAGGCACCAGAGGGCGATCACAAAGACGCCCAAAAATACACCCATGACGGACGTAAAGGCCCGTTTGGTCGCTTGAAAAATAGCTTCGGCGGAGACATAAACAACCTCTGCACCGACAATTTCATTCAGTTCCCAACCAAACCCATTTGCCGAGCCATATTGAGCCAACATGGCCGCTGGGGCTGCTTCTGGAACACTATGACATTCTAGGCAAGAAGACTTTTGAATCTGGATGGGCAAAGCACTATAGAATACAAGTCCCTGCTCGGGGTGTTCGCGAAAGCCCGAAAGCTTTTGAATTCCAGAGCGTTCAATAAAGTCCTGAATGAGAGACGTCTCAAACTCATCAGCTAAATCATCAGGATTTGTAGGGTCCAAAACAGCCTGCTTGTAGAGGTAATTAAAGTCGTCTTGGGTATTGCCCTCTTCATGAAAAATTTCAAAGACACTGGTAGCCGCATAGGCAGGCACCAACTCTGCCCAAAACTCCTCAGGCTGCATCTGAGCTTCTAGCAAAGGACGGATCTTAGTATCGGTATAGCGCCGCACTGCCTGCATAGACTCCATCAATATCACGCCCTCAGCGGTGACTCGCGCTTCGGCCCGGTGCTGCAGTGTCTTAGAGAGCACCAACCCACTGGCAGAACTCCCGAAAATAAACACCAGCAAAAGAACCCCGGTGAATTTAGGGGCAAGCTTGAATCGGTTGAACATGGGTCACGCCCTCATCAAAACTGAGAATTACCAGCAAATGCAACTCCGCCGATTCGATGGGTGCTGTGTAGCACTGACCATACCCACCAATCGAAAAGGATTCGGGAATTGTCTGGGAAAATGCGGCAATCCTTGTCCGGTGTCTTCCCAGCTTCTATTACAGGCAATAGATGGCTATGTTCAGGGCTTAGAAAGGCTGACTTATATAGTGAAAGGCTGAAGGTTAACTAGAGGTAGGAAATTTCTTCGCCACGATCGCCCATCAATCGCAGCAGCGACAGGACTAATACGGTTAGAAACAGGGCTAACCCAACGGTGCAGGCGTAGCTCATTTCCAGGTCGCGGAATGCTAATTCCCAAACGTAGTAGACGATGGTTTTGGAGCTGTTGAGGGGCCCCCCCTGGGTCATGATGTAGACTTCCTCAAACACCTTAGTGGCGGCGATCGCCGAAATTACCGTCACTAAAAAGATGTAAGGCCGCATCAGCGGAATCGTAATGTCCCAATGTCGCTGCCAGCCGTCTGATCCTTCAATGGCGGCAGCTTCGTATAGGTCTTTGGGAATCGTCTGCAGGCCCGCCAAATAAATCACCATGTAGTAGCCCAAACCTTTCCAGATTGTGACCAGCATCACGCTGGGCAGGGCCAGGGATGGACTCGTAAGCCAGGCCACGCCAGTTTCTGTAATACCCAATCCCATCAGGATCTGATTGAGTAAGCCGTTCTCGGCATAGAGCCAGCGCCAGGCAATCCCGGCTACCACCATCGAGATCACTACAGGTGTGTAGTAAGCCACCCGAAACCAACGAATCCCTCGCAGCTTCTGATTTACCAGAATCGCTAACAGCAGCGGCAAAATAGCCAGCAACGGCACGACCCCAACCAAGTAAATCAGTGTGTTCTTGACCGTAATCCAAAAGGTACGATCGCGAATCAACGTCTGGAAGTTTTCCATGCCAATCCAGATTGGCGGTTGGGTTACATCAAACCCATAGCTGGTGAAGCTTAGGTAGAGAGCTTGCAGGGCGGGCCAAAACACGGTCAGCCCCAAGACGAAGAGGGCGGGAAATAGGAATAGGTAGGGGATGAGCGATCGCCACCAGAGCGATCGCGTGTGTTTTGGAGATGCCTGCATGCGTTTCGAGATCAGATAGCAGTTAACCCTATCGAACGCAGGTTACCACTAAATTCAATGGATATTAGACCTCGTTCGCACACGGCATACTCACTAGCTTGTTTACGGTACCAGGAGATTTTCATTTGGAGCATCTTTGGAGGCTCCATGCCACTATGACTCCTCCACTGATGGACATTTTGAGGCACAGGGTACGGACCTCATCGCTGTACCCCCGATGAGGCTTGGGGTGCTCTACGAATTGGCGTCGGCGATCGACGCAGATGTGGTTTTGCTTCCCTCGTCTGTGGCCATTTTCGCGGATGTGGTGAGACTGACAGTCGGGACAATGCATAAGCGTTCAAGAGCTACATTGCCTCAATCGTGAAGTTCATCCCGCATTTATGCAGCGCCCTATTAGGAAGACATCGATCGCCGTTCATCTTCCGTATAATCACACTCCACTTTATCGCCTTGCATAGCTGCGCGACGCATCCGCTTTAGGCTTGCCGATGCTCCAGCGAAAGCTGCTTGCGGTGCTGCTGCTGCATAATTTGCAGTCGCTCCCCTAGCAATACCAATACTGGCGGCTTCAGCAAAAGCATCTTGGTTCGCGCCCAGGAACGTGAATTGCCACTGGTACTGGGTCTGTTGATGCTCAATCATTGTTTTGATCTGAGTTCGTGAAAACTCGTGGCTGCTATTTTCCTGCCCATCCGTGACGATTACAAGCACAACTAATCTGGGGCGATCGCTTTCTACCATGTTGGCTAGCCGTTCTCCCGTTTCATTGATGGCCCGCCCCACTGCATCCAGCAGCGCCGTCATGCCTCTGGGGTGCAGCTCAAATTTGCCAACCTCGCTGATAGGCGTGCCCTTGTGAACAAATTCATATTCAGTGTCGAACTGCACCAGCGAAAAGATGCACTCACCTTCTTGCTTACGCTGCTGTTCAACAAAGTGGTTAACACCGTTCTCGGCTTCAACTCTGCACGACGCCATTGAA
>JBCBJE010000382.1:0-5742 GCA_038523735.1 Cyanobacteria bacterium J06626_18
CCAGCACCGAGCCCAAGCGACGCTGGGTGAGCTCGATACGCTCCGCCATATATGGCGGAGCGTATCGAGCTCACCCAGCGTCGCTTGGGCTCGGTGCTGGGCTCGGCTCAGAGTCTGCTCCACTGGAACGTTGTTGAGAGTCATCGGTTCTATTCCTTACGCTAGCGAGGTAGGCGATCGCGGCATCGACAGATTCAAAAGCTTTGTGCTCTAGGTCAGCGAATATACCAACGCTGCCGGAGCCATTAACAAGCAGGATTTCGGGATTGCTGTTCAGGGTTACAGCTGACTTACCCTGCGTATCCAGGCCATCAGAGACCACGAGCAGGTAAAAATCAGGTTGCGTTGACCACCTGCTGGCGTCTTCTGATAGCAATAGGTCAGCCCGCTGGAGTCCGCCCCATAGGTCAGTTCGAGTGCAGTCCGTGGTGCGCGTTAAGATAGGCGCAATTTCAGTTTTGAAGGTCCTGATCTTCGCTAGTCCAGCGGCTTGATAGGCCTCCACGGCTTTTTGATGCTGCTTCAACAGTGCCTTGTCTTCGGCAGCTAGATGGTTGTAGTCAGCTAAAGCCTCCTCGAACTCACGTTGCTTTTCAGGCAGGCGCAGAGGATTCACTGCCGTCTCATCAACAGGAGTCGGAAATGTGGGGTTGTGCAACTGCTCTTCCGGGAAGATGGGCGGTTCGTCGATTGAGATCCGCGTGAAGGGCTGGTTGCTGTCGTTACAAATAGCCCCAACCGCGATCGCACCTCCCGAATTGGCAAGCGCTTCCGACAGCGGCTGCAGCGTTTCTGGGGTGGGATGCTGAACCCGATGCTGGTCGCTGCTACCGCTGAAGTCCAACAGCACCACGACTTTGAATGGCGGCGGTGGCGGAGCTGGAATATCAAGCGATGGTGATTCCTGAGCGATCGCTTCATCCCCTTCAGGAATCTCATAGGATGAAATTTGGGCCTCTTGAGACGAGGCACTACACCCCACTATCCCAAGTAACAGTGCGGCCACGAACAGCCCCGGCCCCCAACCCAATGGGAGCGGAAATCGCGTCATGATGAAGTCTCCAGAAATGATAGAAAGCATCACAGCGGACCCACAAGTCCGCAAGATTTTTCCCAACTGTGTCCAATTACAGGGGACAGTAGATGCTATCAGGTTAGATCTGCACTAGTTCTAAAGAGACTTTGTTTAGCGCATGAGTTCCCGCATAGTTTCAACATATTTACGAATGAGGGGGGTGTTTGGTTCTTGGTTGTTGGTTCTTGGTTGTTGGTTCTTGGTTGTTGGTTGAGGATTGGTGATGTTGGGGTGAGGCATTTGGAGCGTAGAGTCTCGATGTGTGGCATGGATAGTGACCAAATGCCTCGCCCTTACGAGATTTTGCTCCCCCACATTACCCATTACCCTTCTTTTGTTCCCTGTTCCCTATTCCCCATCTTCCCATCTTCCCATCTCCCCATTACTCCCCCACTCCTGACTCCTTCTCACATACAACCGCCACCTGCGATCGCTGCCGCCGCAAGACCCAGAGGAGACCACCGCCAGCAAGGACGATGCCAAGGATGCTCTCTGTTTCAGGCACAGCCGGGACATTGAGGGGGTTGCCGGGGTCGGTGAGGGTGTCTTCGCCGGTTTCGGCTTCGCGGGCAAAGCGATCGGCAGAACCTTCCGCTTCGGCGAGGGCTTCACGCTGACGATCGTTTACCAGCACCAGCATAGAAGAGTAGGGGGTCACGATTTCAGTGCGTTTAGCGATCGCGTGCAACCCATCCAGTTCAGCCAGTTGCGTCATATCCCGATCACGGCTGAGCCAGCGAATAGCTTGACGGGCAGCAAAGGTCTGAAAGTCAGGCGCATCGGCCTGAGCCTCGTCGGTTGGGGAACTGGTCGATGCGGCGATTTCCCAGCGGTAGCCATCCATCACAGTACCGTCGACAGCTTGCTCGGTAGCAAAGCGATTGGTGGCCTCTGGAAGCGTTGTCGCAACACCGCCCTGAGAATCGTAAATCTGCTGCAAGAGGCTGTCTGTATAAGCATTCGGAACTTTATCGCCTAGGTGAACTAGCCACAGAGCACCCTCGAATTCGGGGATGGTTGCGGCGTCGTCTTCCAGTTCGTAGTTACCGGCATCAGTAAGAATAAAGACCGCATCATAGGCATCTTCCTGACTCAGAGAGGCAAACTGCTTCAGTTGCTCAGTCAGCGGCAGGCTACCGTACAGACTGATGTCCTTGAGCTTGGGTAAGTCCGCCGTTGTGAATCGCTGGGCAGAGATACCGGGTGCAGAGGTGACGTACCAATCGACTGTGTTATTTTGAGCGATCGCACGACTCTCCTCCCAAGCCTGAGCCAACGCCTCGGTGCGATCGCGCATACTACGAGACGTATCCACCAAGATGGCGATCCGCTGGTTTTGCAGCGCGTTCGGTGATGGAGAAGCGGCGGGGGTAGCCGTGACTTGATAGCCCGCCGCCAAACTTGCCGTGTGAGCGATCGCCGCAGTGGGATTCGCTGCCGGTAAGGCTGCCTCGTACCAAATATCAGCGGGCTTGGAAAAGGTTTCACCATTACGAGAGCGCTCGGTTTGGTGGGTCCAGTAGAGGTTACGCTTTTCGGTCAGCTGGGGCAAAGGCCAAGTGCCTGCCTGCTGCATCACCTGATAGGTCATCCACAGGTCCGTAATGCCGGGTTCGCCCGATGATATGTCACGGGCAGGAATGGGGAATACGCGCAGTCGATACTGCCGCGGACCCACCTGCTCCAATAGGGCGGGGTCGACGGCTTGCGCCCATTCAGCGCGTTCAAGTTCCTGTTTGTAGACCTCTTGGGCCGCGCCTCGGGGGGACACCACAAAGCGGTAGCGCTCCAGGATACCGGGTTCTTGCAGCCAGAGTCCGGTAATGACGGCACTTTCTGGCAAGGAGAACTGATAGACAATCTCCTGATCTTCGGGGGTGTTGTTTTCGTATTTCTCGTGGAGCGTTATTTCAGCCCAATCGCCCTGAGGAGACACGGTAACGTCTTGATTTGTCAACGCCACAACGCGATCGTTGATGTTGAGCAGGCTGGCTTCGATCGAATCGCGGTTAACGGTGGATTGCAGCGCGTGTTGAATAGTCTCGGCCTCGGCCTTTTGGATGGGCGTATCGAAGAATTCGGCATACAGGTCGGCAGCTTTTTCCAGGTCAGCGCGATCGCCCCGATATAAGAAGGGCGATATGAGCAGATTGTGCAGGTTTTGAAAAACGCGCGCCTTGTCCCGAGTAATGGCGAAAATATCGGAGTACCACCACTCAATGAAGTTAACCTCGTTTTTGGGACTCAAATAGCGGTAGGGAAAGAGATAGGCGTTAAGCAACCCTTTGCGGATTTGAGGCGACTGGCGCACGAGTTCTTGACGAACTCCCACCGAATCAGGCGTCTGGGCCAGCAGCGAAAATGCTTTGACTTGAGGTTGTGGCCAGGTAAGCAATAACAGCAGGCCAAATAGCGCGATCGCTCCGCCCGTCAGCTGCCAGCCCCGTTGCCAGCTAAACTGTCGGCCAAAAGCCTGCAGAATACGGGCCCACGATCGCACAAACATGTTCGCCATTGCGTAGGGCATCGCCACAAAGACCGCGATACTGAAGCCAAAGAGCGCAAAGGTTCCCGCAACCAACAGCGCCCAAAAGGCTCCTGATACCCAATACCAAATCTCCTTGAGGAGGTTGCCATTGGTCCGGACTGCATCCCAAGACCAGTAAATTTCCCGAACCAGATTTCTGAGCCAACCAAATTGGAAGAACGCATAGAGGAACTGACAAAGGATTGGCACCGTGTAGAACAACAATATTGCACTCACATACAGCCCCATAATCAGCACAACTGTATGGGTGACCATCTGGAACCAGGCCAAACCTTTTTTGTGAGCAGCGTAGCCAACGGTGAGTTCTAGCGCCAGGGTAGCGATCGCGATCGCGCCAGCTCCCACCATCAAGGTACTAGAGGGCGTCAGCTCCCGGAAAACAAACATCCGCAAAATACACAGCGTCAGGATGGGAGCCTCGACCCCGTAGAACAGCCGCATCAAGAGCACCGGATGCTTGCGGAGCTTGAGGAGTCCAAAGATTGTGCAGGCCGGAGGAACCAGGAGCAACCCTAGCAGCGGCAGGACAAAGGGCCATGGGATTTCCCCAGCGATGAGCGACTCCACCAAGGGTCCCCCAATGAAGGGCATGAACCCGAGATACACCACCGACAGAAACAGCAAGTTCCACAGCCAAAAAATAACATGGCAAAAGATGTGAGCCGCCGTCTTTACCAGAACAGCTGGCGGGGTGTAGCGAACTTTCTCAAACCAAATACTGAACTTGCGGGTAAGGGGGTTCATGGGCGCTCTCCACAACAGCGTCACAGGCCGATACTAATTGCCAATTGGGGCTTTTAGATTCTCGTTTCCGATTCTGAAACCTTTACGAATAGATGCTTTCAATCATCAGATCGGAGCTCGCACGCAAAACGGTACACCTGCTATGTTGGCTGTCCTGCATACCAACTGTCTAGACAGATAAGGTCGGATTATGTCTGGACAAAGTCAGCATTCACTGTGAGCAAGCCGTCAATCCCTACAACGCCACAGGGGCCTATTGCTGAAGACTATCCATTTTGTCGGAGTGTTTCTGGAGGGAAAACGAATAACCGACAGCGAATGATCGCCCGCTACTTACCACTAACCAACAGCACGACTTCACCGCATACGTAGCTGCAAAAAGCTGATGAGGCTGCCAGAAAACGTATGCCGACATCGTTGCCAAGAAAACTCTAAAAATAATCTTGACGGTTGACTCAGAGACCTTGGGCAAAAAGCGCGTACTAATCCGAACACCCAATAGGTTAGCGGTCCTCAACATCAGCCTTGAAGCAATTTACGATAGTCGATCAGAAAAATATTTACGTATCAACAATAACAATACTTGATTCTCAAAGGTTTTAAGGATTTTTGCTAATAGTACTCAGACAAACTTGATATGAGGACACGTTTGTGCCCTCATAAGAAAACCCCAATCAGAATTCGCTATCTAAGAAGACTTACAGAAAATCCAGATCAGGGTTTTGGGACATGATTTCCAGCACCTGATCGGTTTCGGAAACCTCATGATTGAACACATCTTTTAGAAAATGAGTGTAGGTCGTGTATACAGCCTCTGATCCGTCTTCTTTCTCGACGATGAAAAAAGGAGCTGCATCTACGCGATGCTGCATTGCTAAAGCAAACCCTTCACTTTTTGGGTTACGTTCATCAGCTGCGACGACACGGCCTATGGACTTTAGCAGTCCGAAGGTCTCAAGTTCGGAAAGTACGTTTGCAGACTTCCGGCAAGGAAGCCCATCAGCCTTCACTTTTTTGACCATCGTAATGTTCATCTTTTTTGTATCTCCTGATGTGGGTTCACGAGCTTCTACTGATCGTTTGACTTATTATTATTTAATCATCTTCTTCCGAATTCATGGAATGGAAGCCGCATTCTTTATCAGCAGCATTCTCCCACGCCCAGCGGCCTTCTCGTTCATGCTGACCAGGAAGAATCGGAATTGTACAAGGCTCACAGCCAATACTGATAAATCCTTTTTGATGCAGCGAATTAAAGGGGACTTTGTTGAACCGGATATACTTCCAGACCTGGGCAGACGACCAGTTAGCCAATGGATTGAATTTAACCAAATCATGATTATCCGTTGAGAAAGCCGTATCCGCTTGAATGACG
>JBCBJE010000383.1:0-5740 GCA_038523735.1 Cyanobacteria bacterium J06626_18
AACATTGCCCAACAAAGCTTTCCAAAATCGATTGCGATTCAGCCAAACTTGCCCGAGTCCGACAGCCCCGGTGAGTTGATAGGAGCGGTTGCGGCTAACCTGACTCGCCTACATCAGGTATTTATGAACCTGTGTATCAATGCTCGGGATGCTATGCCCAACGGCGGCATTCTGACCATTGCCATCGAAAATAGTGGGGTGGACGAAGCCACTGCTCGCCGGCACTGGGATGCTCAAATTGGCGGCTATGTGGTTGTTACGATTGCGGACACAGGCACGGGGATAGCCCCTGAAATTCGCGATCGCATCTTTGACCCGTTCTTTACCACCAAAGCGATCGGGCAAGGAACTGGCCTAGGGCTTTCAACGGTTTTAGGGATTGTCAAAAACCATGGCGGCTTTTTACAAGTTACCAGTGACGTTGGGCAAGGAACTTGCATCAGGGTTTACTTACCGACAACCGCCGACGTCCCCAACGAGAGTTCCCCTCTAACAGAACAGGTTGCGGGCAGCGGCGAGCAGATACTGATCGTTGATGATGATAGAACTGTGCGCCAAAGCACGGAATTTTTACTCCAAAGCCATCACTACAGGACATTAGGAGCGGATGATGGCGCAGCCGCGATCAAGCTTTACACACAGCATCAAGATGACATCAGCTTAATTATCTTAGATGTCATGATGCCCCATATGGATGGCATCCACTTGGTTCAGAGGCTTAAATTAATCAACTCCAGGGTCAAAATCATTGCAATTAGTGGATTGCCGGCCAACCGCGACGCCGTTTTAGCAGCCGGTGCCGATGCCTTTTTCGCTAAACCGTATGCGATCGCCCCCCTCTTAGGCACTATTGCAGCTCTCGTCAGTAGCCGACCGATTAGCCCTCCTTAAGGCTATCGAGTCTGCGAAGAGGGCATTGCCAGGGAGCGATCGCCGCCTTCTGAGAGCCCCTTAGAAGACGACCCGCCAATGAGGTGGTCGGTAAGCTGCTTCACCATGACGTACAAAATCGGGACAACGAACAGACTCAGGAAGGTGGCGATAAACATCCCCCCAAATACAGCGGTTCCCAGCGATTGACGGCTACCGGCCCCAGCGCCAGTGGCAATCACCAGCGGAAAGATACTGCTCAGCGTCGAAATCGCCGTCATCAAAATGGGCCGCATCCGGTTTTCGGCTGCTTCAAAGGCGGCTTTGACAATCGGGAGCCCTTCGTCTCGCAGCTGATTGGCAAATTCCACAATCAGAATAGAATTTTTACTGGCCAGGCCAATCAGCATCACCAGACCGATTTGGCAATAAACATCATTCGGCAAACCCCGCATTGTCTGCGCTAGCAAGGCCCCCAGGACTGCTAGCGGTACCGAGAACAGAATCACGACCGGGTCAATGAAGCTTTCGTACTGCGCTGCCAGCACCAGGAAAACGAAGACAAGACCCAACCCAAAGATGATAGGAGCCTGGTTCCCCGATTCAATTTCCTCCAGCGACGTACCTGACCATTCGTAGCCCATACTGGGCGGGAGTACCTGCGCTGACAGCTCCTCCATCGTTTCCAAAGCAACTCCTGAGCTAACCCCAGATGCAGCCGCCCCGTTGATTTCAATCGCCCGATAGAGGTTGTAGTGGTTGATAACTTGGGCTCCGGTGGCCGGGGTAATGGTTACCAAGTTGCCCAAGGGAATCATCTCATCTGACCCAGAGCGGACATACAGCTTAGGAATGTCACCGGGGTCAGAGCGGAACTGCTGGTCGGCCTGAACATAAACTCGATAATTGCGCTGTCCTAGTGTGAAGTCGTTGACGTAGCGTGATCCAAGATAGGTCTGCAGGGTGTCGAAGACCTCATCCAAATCGACGTCTAGGGCTTTAGCGCGATCGCGATTCACGTCAATCAACAACTGAGGGGTCGCTGCCGAGTAGGTACTAAAGACGCCTTGGAGGTTGGGGTTCGAGTTTGCGGCCCCCAGCATCGCCCCCATCTGTTCGACCAACGTTGCCAAACCCAGGTCGCCCTGGCGATCTTGCAGTTGGTATTGAAACCCACCGAACTGGCCCAATCCCTGAATAGCAGGCGGATTCACCGGAAAGACGCGGGCCTCCGTGATGCTAGTGAACTGACCGAATAGCTGGCCAATCAAGGCTTGAGCTGATTGCCCGGGTTCCCGCTCAGCCCAGGGAACTAACGTGGTGAATACGACGCCGTTGTTGACTGTGCTGCCGCTGAAGCCGAAGCCCCCTACGGCAAAAGTCGCTCGCACACCGTCCATAGCCAGAATCTTGTCCTCGACCTGGCGCATCACGTCACTCGTATAATTCAGCGACACGCCCTCAGGAGCCTGGATCAGCGTAATGAAGTACCCTTGATCTTCATCCGGGAGGAAAGCTGAGGGCACCGTGCGATAGAGCCACCCGGTGACAACTAATAGCGCCACAAAGGCTGCCAGCACCAGCGGCTTTACAGCATTTAGCAATTCCAACGTGCCCCGGTAAGAATTCCGTAACCAGTCCAGGAAACGGTTGAAGCGATTGAAGAGGGCCCCCAGCCAGCCTCCCATCGGCGGCTTTGCCCGTAGCAGCAAGCCCGACAGAGTTGGGGTCAGCGTCAGTGCATTGAAGGTAGAGAGGGCGATCGCAAAGGCGATCGTGAGCGCAAATTGCCGATAGAGCGCCCCCGTCGTTCCTGGGAAAAAGGCTACGGGAATGAACACCGCCATCAGCACTAGGGACGTCGCAATAACCGCCCCTGTAAGCTGACGCATGGCCTCGATCGCCGCTCGGGCGGGCGGCATGCCCTGGTCTTGAATTTTGCGCGAAATATCCTCTACAACAACGATGGCGTCGTCTACCACCATCCCTGTCGCCAGCGTCAGACCAAATAGGGTCAGGCTGTTGATGGAGAAACCAAAGACTTTGACAATTGCAAAGGTACCGATTAGAGCAACCGGAATGGTCACGGCAGGAATGACTGTGGTGCGCCAGTCTTGTAAAAACACAAAGATAACCAGCACCACCAAAGCGACTGCTTGTACCAGCGTCCACACCACCTCAAAGAGGGATTGCTCGACGAACTCAGTCGTATCAAATCCAATGCCATACTCAATGCCGGGAGGAAACTGATTGGCTAGACGAGCCATCTCATCTTTCACGCCACGAGCAACTTCTAGGGCGTTACTACCCGGCAACTGATAAATCCCCAAGCCAATGGCCTCTTGTCCCCGATATCGCAAAAAAGTGTTGTAATTTTCGGCCCCCAGCTCGACCCGGCCAATGTCCCTAAACTTAACGAGTTCGCCGCTGTCACCACGCTTAAGCACCAGTTCATCAAACTGTTCTACGGTTTGGAATCGGCTAATCGCCCGCAGGTCAATCTGATATCGCTGGTCCGAGTCAGACGGGGGTTGTCCTAGTTGTCCGGCACCCACCTGGATATTTTGCTCTTGTAACGCACTAACGATGTCCTGAGCCGTGAGGTCGCGGCTGGCCATGCGCTGCGGGTCCAGCCAGAGCCGCACGGCATAGGTCCGTTCACCAAAAATCTGGACATTACCGACCCCACGCACTCGCCGCAGGGCATCCACGATGTATAAATCGGCATAGTTGCTGAGGAAGATGTCGTCGTAGCTATCGTCTTCGGTGTAAAGACTCATCGCCAGCAAAATATTGCTGGTTTCTTTGCTGACCGCAACCCCCGTTTGCAAAACCGTTTCCGGTAATTGTGCCTCAGCTAAGGAGGTACGGTTTTGTACGTCTACGGCAGCAATATCTTTGTCGCGGGTAGCGTCGAAGGTGATGGTGATGTTACTCCCGCCTGTGTTGGTGCTGCTAGACGTCATGTAGCGCATCCCCTCCACCCCGTTGATTTCCCGCTCCAGGATGTTGGTAACGGTTTTCTCAACGGTCTCCGCATCGGCTCCCGGATAGTTGGCAGTGACCGTAACCTGAGTCGGGCTGATATCGGGAAACTGGGCAATGGGCAGGGTGGGGATACTAATCGCGCCTACCAGCAGCAGGATGAGCGCACACACTATCGCAAAAACCGGGCGCTTGATGAAGAAATTGACCATGAGGGGTTCCTAAAGCAGGGTGCGATCGTTCAACCGTTCGGTCAATAGAGACACGCTTAATCGCGTCTCTATTGACCGGCCTGGGGTTCGTCTCCCGATTGAGGGAGGATAGGCGTACCATCTTGCAAATTTAAGATGCCAGAAACCACAATGGTTTCACCAGGGTCGACGCCACTCAGCACTTCATAGTTATTGCCTTGGATGTTTCCTAGCTGTACAGGGCGTAGCCGCGCCACCTGCTCAGGAACTTCCATTCCTGGTGGCATTGCTTCGGGGGGAGGCAATTCGTCGGAACTACCCTCTTCGGCCACATAGACAAACGTTTGTCCGCCCAGTCGCGTAATCGCTGATGTGGGAACGAGAACCCCGGTTTGCTCAGACCAAATGAGCCGCGCTTCCACCTTCTGAGCGTCCTGCAGACGCCCTTGTGGATTGTCAAACTGCGCTTGAACCAGAACCGTTTGAGTATCGGCGTTGATTTGCGGGGAAATAAAGGTGATGCTGCCGCTTGCCAGAATCTCCTCGCCATCTACACCGATAAGTTCGACCGGCAACCCCAAACGCAGTTGATCGCGCTGCTCAATCGGGACCTCTAAATCCAGCTCCAGGGTGGCGTTCTCGGTGATATTGGTAATCACATTGCTGGGGGTCACGTAGTCACCTAGATTGGGCTGAATATCGCCGACGGTTCCCGCAATAGGCGCGGTTACCGTTCGATCTGACAGGTTCTCCTGAGCAGCCGCTTGATTAGCCTGGGCCTGAGCCAAGGTGGCTTCTGATTGTCTAAGACCGGCCACCGCCGCTTCAACGTCCTCGGCGGCAGCAGCGGCAGCGGCTTCAGCTACTTCCAGATCACGACGAGCAAAATCCAAATCCTGCGCAGAAAGAGCGCCCTCGGACTCCAAGCGGCTGGTTCGTTCAAATTCCTCACGCCGTAACGCTAGGTCTGCCGTCAATTCTGCCTCCCGCGCCTCTAACGCTCGTAGCGAGGCCGCTGCCGAACCCTCTGCCGCCTGTGCTGCTGAGACACTAGCCTGGGCCGCATTGACCTCTGCCTGAGTCCGGTCAGGACTGATGAGCACAATTGGGTCCCCTGGATCAACGCGATCGCCCGCTGCAACAAAGACCTGAGCAACCCGACCCGATACTTCTGGTTGTAACACCACACCCGTTTGGGCCTCTAAGTCACCCAAGAACTCTGATCGCTCCTGCACCCGCCCTGACTGAACAGGCTCCAAAGTCACAGCAGCAGCAGGCGGAAAGCCCATCTGCCCCTGCCCCCGCGAGCCCATGAAACGCCAGAAGATGAATCCCCCCGCAAACAAGAGAACCAACACGCTTCCAGCAACCAACCAGCGAGTTGGATTGTAGGGGCGATCGCTTGCCATGATGGGCTGGATAGACTCTGACGACGGAAGATTGGGCGAAGTCATAACGCTGTAAGCCTAAAAATTAAACCGAATCGTTTAGCTCTCTGCCAGACATGATAAGGCACCATACTACTTTTTGTGGGTAAATCTCCTGTCGTTGGAGATTAAGTACCCTCCATCAGCAGTCTTCGTGCCCTCCACAATGCCAACCAGCGGTCGACCTGAAAACCTTACTGAGGATAGATTTTTGACCGCAGTGGAAGACACGAACCTATACCAAAGTACTACAATATACTACAAAAG
>JBCBJE010000384.1:0-5729 GCA_038523735.1 Cyanobacteria bacterium J06626_18
AACAAAGATCACGCCATCTTAAACGAAACAAAACCGTTTCGTTTAAGATGGCGTGATCTTTGTTCATCATCCCTATTCCATTGCTTATGGCTGTTAACAACTATGCTTATGGCTAAAACACTCCCCCAGAGAAAACGAGCGACCAGCGGACGACCGTCCAACGGCACCCTTGAGCAACGGCTAGAGAAAATTCTTGAAGCTGCTACCCAGATCTTTTTAGAAGAAGGGTACGGCTCAGCAACAATTGGCAAGATTGCCCACGAGGCCCGTGTCGCTAAACGGACGATTTATCAATATTTCGGTAGTAAGGACAAGCTCTTTGGCGGCGTCATACACCGCTTGAGCAATGCTGTACTTTCTTCTTTCCCCAGTCTGGATGAGGAAAACACCCAGACACTTGACCAAGTACTGGGCCAGTTTGCCTATCCGTTATTTATGGTCGTGATTACCTCAGACGCAATTGGGCTAGATCGTCTCGTCATTGGTGAGGCCAGTCGCTTACCTAAGTTAGTGACGCAGTTTTCAACAACGGCCTCATTCAAGCGATGTTGAGACTGACCAACTATCTTGCCGCTCAAGCAGAGCAAGGTGCCATAAAGCTGAACAATCCAGCGATAGCAACGGAAAGCTTTATCAGCATGGTTCTGGGTGATTACTATCCTCGGGTATTGCTGGGCATCAAAGCAGTACTCAACCCAGAACACATCAAGTGCCACATAAACACTACAGTGCAGTTTTTCTAAGAGGTTGCTGTTCACAGCCCATTCAAACAAAATCCGTAAGCTGCTAATTTTTGTTAAGTTTTACTAAATGGAACGAAATCGTTTTATTTACCCTATAATGGATTTAGTTATGAAACGAAACTGTTTCTTTTCTGTCTGTCGAGCTCCATTTTAAGTGCTGGTCTTGCTTTACTGTCTATGTTTTATAAGGATTAACTATGACGGCTCATTCATCCCCATCTAGGCATTTCGCCCCCCGCTCCGTGACAAAAATGCTTGCCCCCTTGCGTAAACACCGCAAAAAAGTATTAGGTCTTGGAGCAATGACGCTCCTCTTGATCATTGGGATTCCTGTGATCAAATCGCATCTAACGACTGTAGATAATGCGGTTGTTGCGGAGTCTAAAGTTCTTTCAGTGGAAACGCTGACGGTAGAAGCAGTGGATAGCTACGACGTTACGCGAACCTATACGGGAGAAATTGTGGCCCTGCGAACCAGCGATCTTGGTTTTGAGCGAGGGGGAGAACTCATCTCAGTATTGGTGCAAGAAGGTGATGTCGTTTCGGCTGGAATGCCTCTAGCTCGGTTGGATACTAGCAATCTGCAAACCCAGCGTCAGCAGCTTGAGGCCGAAAGAACTCGTGCTCTGGCACAGTTGGCAGAGCTGGAAGCAGGTCCCCGTATAGAAGATATCGCCGCTGCGGAAGCGAATGTTCGTGAAATTGAGCAGCAGCTTTTGCTTCAGGGTGTTCAGCTCTCTCGGCGGGAGTATCTCTATAGGGAGGGGGCAATTTCAGAAGAAGCTCTAGATGAATTCGCTTACGGAGAAGAGGTTTTACAAGCGCGGCTGGATCAGGCTCGCAGCAACTTGCAAGAGCTTCGCAATGGGACCCGGCAGGAACAGATTTTGGCCCAGCAGGCCGTCGTAAAACAGCTCGAGGCTGCCATTGCCGATCTGGATGTCACCATTGGGAAAAGTACGCTGAAATCACCCTTTTCCGGTATCGTCTCGGCCCGTCAGATCGATGAGGGCACAGTGGTCGGAGCCGGACAACCGATTGTTCGGATTGTGGAAGATGTGGCTCCTGAAGCTCGCGTCGGTATGCCGATAGATGTTGCAAGTGAACTTCAGGTGGGCGATATCCAAACGGTCGATCTGGGAGCTGATCGTTATACGGCAATAGTTACGGCTCTACTGCCAGAAGTCGATCCGGAGACACGCACTCAGGTTGTTGTTCTTCAGCTAGAGCAGGCAACTGTTTCTCAGATTAGTCCAGGGCAGACGGTGCGGGTAGACATGACTGAAACTATTGCTACTGAAGGTATCTGGTTACCCACAGCCGCTCTTACTCAAGACGTTCGTGGGTTGTGGAGCGCCTACGTGCTATTGCCCACGCAAGAAAACGAGACGGCCTACGAGATCCAGTCACAGACCGTTGAGATCTTACATCAGGATGAGAACCGAACGCTGGTGCGCGGCACTGTGCAACAAGGCGATCGGGTTGTATCCAGCGGTATTCATCGATTAACACCAGGTCAGCAGGTCCAGCCGCTCTAAATCGCCGCCACTCCTGATTTCAAACATACGGGAGAACTTGGGTGCTGGAGCTACATTACAAACCCACTTTTTGAGGAATCCGGATGGTACGTCCTTTCTTTACTAATATCCGTCTTCTGATTTTGACGATTATCCTGATTCTGGCCTGGGGCATCTCGTCTTTTCAGTCACTTCCCCGGCAGGAAGACCCAGAACTCATATCGCGCGTTGCCGTAGTGAAGACGGCCTTTCCCGGTGCCAGCGCTGATCGGGTTGAGGCGCTGGTTACCACTGTACTCGAAGAAGAACTTTCCGAGATAGAAGAAATCGAGGTACTTGAATCCGATTCGCGAGTTGGATTCTCTACGGTTGCCGTTGAGCTAGTAGACCAGGTAGTCAATGCTCAGCCTATCTGGGCTAAGGTCCGCGACGAAATGGCCGATGCAGCGGCTCAGTTTCCTCCGGGTGCGGCAGTTCCTGAACTCGACGAAACCTTCGTCAAAGCTTATACGATGATTGCCTCCCTTACATGGAATCTGCCAGGGGATCCCAACTACGCTATCTTACGTCGCTATAGCGATGAGATAGGAACCCGACTGCGTAGCCTCGAAGGCACCGAAGAAGTTGAGTTTTTTGGTAGCCCGGATGAAGAGATTTTAGTTGAGATTGATGCACCGGAGCTGGCGGGAGTAGGACTCTCACCTCAGCAGCTCGCTCAGCAAATTAGTCTCAGTGACGCCAAAGTAACGGCGGGCCAGCTACGTAACCCCGAACAAGATTTAGCGATTGAGGTGGAAAGCGAGCTAGAAACTCTAGAACAGATTCGTCAGTTACCCGTCCAGAACGCCAGCGGTCAGTTCACCCGTCTCAGCGACATTGCCAGCGTTAGCCGGGGGGTGCGCTATCCCCTCAGTGATCAGGCCATCATCAGTGGGAAGCCTGCTGTTGTTATGGGGATTATGATGCAGTCGGGACTACGCATTGACCAGTGGTCTGCCCAGGTGCGCGATGAGCTGGATGTATTTCGCGATCGCTTACCCCAAGGCGTCAGTCTCGACCTGGTGTTTGACCAGAGTACCTATGTAGCAACCCGCATCAACTCACTGATTATCAATCTTGTCTTTAGCGCGGTGCTGGTTGTTCTCGTTGCTTTGGTCGGCATGGGCTGGCGTTCGGCACTGGTCGTAGGAACAGCGCTGCCGCTGACGATTTTCGCTGTCTTGGGCTGGATGAGCGCGTTTGGCGTTCCTATTCACCAGATGTCCGTGACAGGTTTGGTGATCGCCCTGGGTCTGCTCATCGACAACGCTGTGGTAGCAGTTGATGAGATCCAGGTGGAGATGCGGCATGGAGAATCTCCCCTTCAGGCTGTGACCAAAACGGTGAAATATCTCCAGGTTCCGCTGTTTGCCTCGACATTGACCACAGTGTTGACGTTCTTGCCAATTTATCTCTTACCGGGGGCTGCGGGTGAGTTTGTTGGCTCAATTGCCCTTAGCGTTATTTTGTCACTGATTTCGTCCCTGGTCATTTCGCTAACGGTCATCTCGGCAATGGCTGGACGGATGCTCAGCGCCAGTGATGAAGATTACGACAAAGCGTTGCGCAAGCAAAATAAAAGTCTGACCGATCAGGCCGTGCTGATTCTGATGAAGCCGGGTGCCTGGTGGTATGAAGGGCTTTCGTTACATCGCCTGGGCCGTTTCTACCGCTGGACGATTGACCGCACAACAGCAAAACCTCTGCTGGCAGTAGCTCTGACGATGACGATTCCCTTGATTGGGTTCATCGCTTCCAGCACCCTAGACGAGCAGTTTTTTCCCTTAGTGAACCGCGACCAGTTCCAGATTGAGGTGGACTTTGTCTCTCAGACGGCGATCGCTCAAACCGAAAAAGTTGTTCTTGAAGCACGTGAGCAGATTCTAAAGCACGAAGAAGTTGAAGATGTCCACTGGTTCATCGGTGAGAATGCCCCGAAATTTTACTACAACCTAACGGGTAATCGCGAAAACCAGTCGCAGTATGCGCAGGCACTGGTACAGCTCAAATCTAAGCAGAATGTTGGCGGACTCGTGAGAGAACTTCAGCAGGAGCTAGGCGATTTATTCCCTTCAGCCCGTACCATCGTGCAACAACTCCAGCAGGGGCCACCCTACGACGCGCCAGTCGAGATGCGCATCTACGGCCCCAACACCAGTGAACTACGGCGCATTGGCATGGAAGTCAGAGAAATGATGACTGAAATCCCGGATGTGGTTCACATTCGCGATGACTTGACTGAACGCCAACCAAAGCTAGGGCTGATTGTTGATAATGAACAGGTACAGCAAGCTGGCTTAACCAACACCGAGATCGCTCAACAGCTTGAAGCGTATTCCGAAGGGGTAACGGGCGGCGCGATTCTAGAATCGACCGAGAACCTACCGGTACGTGTGCGGTTGACCAATACCAACCGGGCCAGTTTGACACAGCTCGCATCACTTGACCTACGTTCAGCACAGAGCCGTGATCGCGCCTTTCGTCCAACAACAGCGTTGGGAGAATTTGGTCTGATTGGCGAATCGTCTAATATCGCTCGTCGCAGCGAGCAGCGCGTAAACACTGTACAGGCATATATTACCGCGGGCGTCTTGCCGGACACCGTCCTCAAGGCTCTGCAAGAACGGCTAGAGGCGGCTAACTTCACACTGCCACCAGGCTATTCGTACGAATTTGGTGGCGAGTATGAAGAACGTAATTCGGCCATCGGTAGTTTGTTGCTTTATGTTCCCCTGCTGCTGCTGGTGATGGTGACTGCACTGGTGCTGTCGCTGGGCTCATTTCGACAGACAGGTATTGTTGGGGCGGTGGCGATAGGCTCCATCGGCATGGCAATGTTCTCGCTTAAGGTATTTGGCTCACTGTTGGGCTTTATGGCCATTGTCGGCACGATGGGTCTAATCGGCATTGCCATCAACGGCGGCATTATCGTTCTCTCAGCCTTTAATGAAGATCCCAAGGCCCGACTGGGCGATCGCAAGGCGGTACAAGATGTGGTGGTCAAAGCGACCCGCCATGTACTGACCACAACGATTACGACGATGGTGGGCTTTGTGCCGCTGCTGGCCGACAGCGACCCCTTCTGGCAGCCATTGGCCATTGCAATTGCCGGAGGCATCGCTGGGTCTCCCATTCTGGCGCTGTACTTTACCCCTGCGGCTTACCTGCTGTTAACAAAGAACAAATCTGCACACAAGGCGCAACAAAACGTTGGTACCAACGAACAGCTTTCCCTTTTGCCTTAATCACCCTGCCCCTTTTGCCCTAATCACCCTGCGTAGAGAACCAAGGAGAAATCGATGCGTTTTCTAGGCAGTTGTTGAGCCGCACAGCCTTGTAATACTGCCAGTATCGAGCCGGGTCGAGAATGAGGGGACGTTGGCTGTCCCATATAGGTTGATTGAGATACTGCCAGATTGGAAAATACATC
>JBCBJE010000385.1:0-5727 GCA_038523735.1 Cyanobacteria bacterium J06626_18
CGGGGGAATCGACCGCGCCGCTGGGCTAACTGCAACTGATACCCCAGCCGCTGCTCGGCGTAGAATGTCAGCCAGTCCGCCGTCCAAGGATTTTTTTGGGGGATTTCGCCAATTGTGTTGTCCTGCTGCCAACCAAAGCCGCGATCGCTCGTTACCCGATGCAGCGCCGCCAAGTCCTGTCCCATTTGGAACCAGGCATCCTTGCCGCCGCCGTCCAGCGGCAGATACTCCATCACAATGTAGGCTGAGCTCGCCGCCGTCCCCCAACAGATGGGGCGTGGTACCCGAATTGTATTGCTAGCGGCAATTTCCTTCAGGCCCAGCGCCTCCGCTTCAAACATGGCAAAGCGCACCGCCTGATTCACCTTCAAAAAGTAGCTGCAATCACCATCCGTGACCTGATATGCCTGGTTGATACTGCCTCCCCCAATGCCCCGGCGATCGCGCATCGTAAATGGCTGGCCAGTTGCACGGGTGATGTCTTCAGCGATCGCTTGCCACATAGGAGGTAGATGGGTGGAAGAGTAGGAGGGTGGTTTTTGGCTAGTGGCTAGTGGTTGATGGTTGATAGTTCTTGGTTCTACCCCTACGAGAAGAGCGTAGCCCTACGTTGGTAAGGTGGGTGGGCCTTTTTCTGGTGAAGGTTTGATCCCGTCGTAGTGGTGCAATGCCCACCATATGGCTTCACCGACTACCGACTACCTATCACTATTATCCTGCTACCCTATCACCCTACTCCCCTTCCACGCCCCTACTTATCCGGTCGAATTCTCAACACACCATAGGCTTCAGGCGAGAGATATTGCTGGGCAGCAGCTTGAATTTCTGAGGGAGTGAGCTGCTGGATTCGGGCTGGGTAGGTGAGAGCGTGGTCGAGCTTGTCGGTCAGGGTTTGGTAATAGCCGTACAGGCCGGCTCGATCGCTGGGGCTTTCACCGGCAAATACATAGCGATTGGCAACTTGGGTTTGGATACGGTTCAGTTCGGCCTCAGTAATAGGCTCGCGGCATATGTGGGCAATGTGTTGAGCGATCGCGGCTTCTACTCGCTCTAAGTTTGCTTCCGGAAGCTGGGCAACGATACTGAAGACGCCCTGTTGCCAGTAAGCCATCGTGCTGGCGGACAAGCCCATCACCACCTGCTGGGTTTCCCGCAAATCTTGCACAAGGCGTGAGGTGCGGCCTCGCCCCAAAACACAGGCCAACACGTCTAACGCGTGGGTCTGCTCGACGTCGGCAAGTCCTGGCACTCGCCAACACATAACGAGTCGAGCTTGCTGCAGGGCTACATCCGTTCGGTCAACCCGCTGCACGGTCGTAAAGGAGGGTTCTGGGGCTGAGCGGCAAACGTTGGTGTCGTTAAAGCGGACAGGGTTCTGTTCCTGACGACGTGCTAAGGCCTGGTCAAACCCCTCTGCTACGGTCTGAATCAGTTCTTCCACGGGCAAGTTACCCACTGCCACGGCTGTGATGCGCTCAGGCTGGTACCAATACGAGTGGAAGTCACGCATTTGCTGAGCCGTAAGCGTTTCAATTACGGCGGTAGGTCCCAATACAGGACGGCGGTAGGGAAGTCGGTTAAACGCGAGTTCCATGGAATGGTAGAACGTCCGACGACGGGGATTGTCATCAGACTGCAGAATTTCTTCGAGAATGACGGGACGCTCACGCTCGAACTCGGCATCGGTTAGCAGAGGATTCATCACCAGTTCAATTTGTAGCGGAGCCAATGCGGCAAAGTCTTGTGGAGCCGTCGTAATGAAGAACTGGGTATAGTCCTGGCTAGTAGCGGCGTTGGTGACGCCTCCTCGGGCCTCGATGCGGCGCTCAAACTCACCCGTCGGCAGCTGTGACGTGCCCTTGAAAATCATGTGTTCCAAAAAGTGAGCCATGCCGTTGATTGCATCTGACTCGATTGCTGACCCAACGCGTAACCAAAGGCTTAGGTTAACGGCCTCAACGGGCATCTGCTCGGCAATGACGGTTAATCCATTACTCAATCGTCGAATGGTGGGTGCCGTTGGCAAAGGATGAGGCGAAGCAACGGCGATCGCAGATGTCATAAACAGGCGACTCCTGTGTATAAAGCCTTCAATTATCTTAACGTCTAAGCGGCGAACCCCCCGTAATTGCCTAAGTTTTGCAAACTGAACGTGAGTAGACGGCTAAGGCGACCTCAATCGCATCAAAAAATTGCTCGTCTAGCTATCCATCGGGCAAGAATAGTTCGCTTTGCCAGCAACTTCAAGAATTTGTTGCCCCTTTACGCATCGACAATGCGCAATTTGGGGAACCCGTGAACTACACTTAAGCAGCCCTACAATTACGAAAGTTTTGAGTGCTGGTGGGACTATCGTGAAGCTTTTCGGCTATTGCGCCCCTACCATTACTCGATTTGCCCAGAATTTCAGGGAGAGTTTGCATGGGTACCTGGATCAAGGAAACAAAAAAGGCGATTTATTTAATGCAAGGCGGCTACTGGATCTCGAGGATCACGAAGTATCCGTCTAAGCGCAACGCCGACGAACAGGTTGTGAATATTTCGGGACTAAGAAGCTGGTTTACACGTTCCGATTACCCCCGTGCAATGACGGTCTCCTTCGACGGTCCTGAGCCGCCCCAACAGCCGCCACCCCCACCCCGTTCGCCAGCTTCCTCCGGGGGATCCTCAACGGGGGGCTCGACTTCAGCAACCGGTCAAATTAACAGCGATGGGCTCCGAATTGTGAAGGAATTTGAGGGCCTGGAGCTAAGGGCCTACCAGGACTCGGTGGGTGTCTGGACAATTGGCTACGGACATACGGCAGCTGCGGGTGCCCCCGATGTTTATCCAGGACAGACCATCACAGAGGCCCAAGCCGAAGAAATCCTGAGGCGAGATTTGCGCAAGTTTGAAGGCGGCGTGCGCGATGTGGTAAAGGTTCCCCTTACTAGTGACCAGTTTGCGGCGCTGGTGTCCTTCAGCTTCAATGTTGGGGTCGGAGCCCTATCGAACTCGACACTTCTGCGAAAACTGAACGCTAGAGATTATCAAGGAGCCGCCAACGAATTCCCTCGCTGGGTCAAAGCTGGAGGGCAAACGCTCCAAGGGCTGGTTCGTCGCCGTGACGCTGAGCGTGCCCTTTTCCTCAGCCAGGATTACACGCGGTTCTTGTAGAGGCGCATGGCCATGCGCCTCTACGATCTTTACTGGCATGACCTAATCTGTCCTTCCTTTACCATCAATACCTGCGAAGACTCCAGCCATTGAGCCTCAAAAGACCCGAGGTGAGTCGTTGTAATCAGGGTTTGGAAGCGATCCGAAATTGCTTCCAAGAGTTGATTTTGGCGGTTCAAGTCCAACTCGGCCAGCACATCATCCAATAGCAGGAGGGGCGGTTCCCCAACAACGGATTCAATTAGCTCCAGTTCTGCCAGCTTCAGTGCCAATACCAGCGTCCGCTGTTGTCCTTGGGAACCATACTGGCGTGCCGGTGTGTTGTTGATTGTGAATTCAATATCATCCCGATGGGGACCCACCAAGGTTGTGTGCTGGTGCTGCTCGGCGATCGCCCGCTGTTGAATCTTTTCTAAAAACGCTGCTTGAATGATGGCGGGATCATCAGCTGTCATCATTACATTGGGTGCGTACTGCAGGCGCAACTGCTCGGTCGCACCGCTAATGGCTGCATGCCAGGTGCTGGCAATCGGGGTTAGGCGCGCCAAGCCGCGCGATCGCCGGCGGATGACCCGTGTCCCTAGTGCCGCCAACTGAGCGTCCCATAAGGCTAGCTGGATGGGATCGGGGGTAGGCTGGTCTTGCGCTTGGCGTAAGAGGGCATTGCGCTGTTTCAACGCCTGCTGATACTGCGCCAAAATGTGAGCATAGACGGGTTCTAGCTGCATCAATAGCGTATCCAGCCAGATGCGTCGCTCGCCAGGCCCGCCACGGACTAAATCTAGATCCAGGCTGGAGAACTGAACGGCATTGAGTGCGCCCAGAAAATCAATTTGCCGTCGCAGTTTTTCGCCACTTCGCACAGCTGTCCGTCGTCCACCATTACGAAGGACTAGAGCGATCGCAGCCATCCCAACTTCGCGCTCGACAGCAGCCGTCACCTGAGCGCTAGGACACCCTTCTTGAATCAGGTCGCGATCGCGGCTGGTGCGGTGCGATTTTAGGGTCGCTAGCAGCTCAACCGCTTCTAGTAAATTAGATTTGCCCTGAGCGTTTTCCCCTAGCAGGATGGTTTTGGGGGCAGCAAATTCCACCCGCTGCTCATCGTAATTGCGGAAATGCCTCAGCTCCAAGGTTTTGAGGTACATGAACGCGGCTGACCATCACACTTCACTCCAGATAAGCGTATGACAACTGCTGTCTCCGTGCTAAACCTATCCAGGGAGAATAAAGCGGGTTGAGCCCAAAATGTACAGTTCTCTGGGTACAGCAATGGTGTTGGCATCGATACGCACCGTTGGGGACACGGTCCAGCAGGTGCTGGATACGCCGTTCTTAACTATCGGGAGTGCATCTCTAACCCTGAGTGCGATCGCCCAATTTTTGTTAGCGCTGCTTCTAGCCCTTCTCTTCGCGCTCGGCTTTAAGCGCTTGGTGGCCAATCCGATTTTGGGTAGTTTGGGATTAAAGCAGGGCGCTCGCGAGTCCATTGCGACCGTTACTAGCTATGGCTTAGGAACGCTTATCTGCCTTGTGTTTTTGCAGGTTTTGGGAATCAACCTGTCATCGGTCGCTGTCCTGGCTGGCAGCTTAGGCATCGGCATCGGTTTTGGCCTCCAAGACCTTACCCGTAACTTCACTAGCGGCATTGCCATGCTGGTGGAACAAAAGCTCAAGGTCGGGGATTTCATCGAGTGGGAAGGGCTGACAGGGTATATCCATGAAATTTCGCTACGTTCCACTGTCATTCGCACGATTACGCAACGACACATCGTGGTCCCTAACAGTAGCTTGATGGGAAGTCAGGTCATCAACTGGACCTACAACGACACAAGCGGCTGGGTGCCCGTATACGTTAGCGTCGCCCACGAGAGTGACCCCGTAGTTGTAATCGAAGCCCTACTGGATTCTGCAGCTCTCGAGGAAACCGTTTCCTACGAACATCCTCCTGAAGTGTTGTTTGCCGGTTTTAGTCAAAACGCGCTTGATTTCGTGCTGTGGGTCTGGGTCAACCGAGTTGACTTAAAGCACAAGACCGAAAGTTCGCTGCGCTTCATCGTTGACCAGACCCTAAGGCAGTATCGAATTCGTCTAGCGTCTCCCCGCTATGACATCTGGCATCGTAACCCCAACGTTGTAGTGCAGTCTTCCCTAGACGCATACAGGGCCAATCCAGAAGGTCATGCCCGGCTCCACTACGCCACTGCCGCCTTCAGCGAAACCTATCCGCAACCCGTGGCAGTTCGGGATCTGTTGCAGCAAATTCCCTACTTTGCCCAATGCAATGCGATTGAACTCCGCAAGCTAGTCGAAGTGGGTTACCGTCGGCGTCTAGAAACGGGTGAGATACTTTTTAAGGTTGACGATCCTGGCGATGCGTTCTACATCATCCTATCGGGAGCCGTTAGCTACACCCTCGATGGTAGCGATCAGGCAACCATCCTCAAGGCCGGAAAATTCGTAGGCGAATTTTCTCTGATGTTAGGTGTCCCGCGTACTGTAACCATCAAAGCGATCGAAGATACGACTGTGTTTGCCATTGGTCCCCAAGGATTCAATCGGATTTTGCAA
>JBCBJE010000386.1:0-5717 GCA_038523735.1 Cyanobacteria bacterium J06626_18
ATTTATGGTTAAAATAACCATAAATGTCGTGAAGGCACTTTATGACTATCGCACCGCTATTAGCAGCGCCGGATGATTACAGCCTGCTTACTGACCTTTATCAGCTCACGATGACTGCCTGCTATGTCGGTGAAGGGCTGGATCAGCGTCGTGCCAGTTTTGAGCTGTTTGTCCGGCGCTTACCTCAAAATTTTGGCTATCTCATTGCGATGGGTCTGACGCAGGCAATTGAGTTTTTGCAGCGTTTTCAGCTCAGCGATCGCCATCTTGTAGCCCTGCAGAGAACCGGCATCTTCGACCAGGCTCCGGAGGCCTTTTGGAGAACCCTTCACAATGCTCGCTTTACCGGCAATGTGTGGGCAGTTCCTGAAGGCACTGCTGTATTTGCCCATGAGCCCTTGTTGCGAATCGAAGCGCCGCTCTGGCAAGCCCAAATCGTTGAGACGTATCTGCTCAACACCCTAAACTACCAGACCCTAATCGCCACACGAGCCGCACGATTGCGGGATGTTGCCGGTCCCGAAGCTCAGTTATTGGAATTTGGGACACGGCGTGCCTTCAGTCCCCAAGGGGCTATGTGGGCAGCACGGGCAGCTTTGGCAGGTGGGCTGGACGCTACCTCAAATGTCTTAGCGGCTTTAGAACTGAAGCAGAAACCAGTTGGGACGATGGCCCATGCTTTGGTGATGGCGATCGCGGCCACGGCAGGTAGTGAAGACGAAGCATTCACCGCATTTCACCGCTACTTCCCGGGTGCCCCCCTGCTGATTGACACGTACGATACGGTCACTGCTGCTAAGCGGTTAGCCAAACAGCAACAACAGGGACAGTCTGCTTTAGCAGGAGTCCGACTGGATTCGGGAGATTTAGTGGCTTTATCAAAACAGGTGCATCAACTGCTGCCGGATGTCCCCATTTTTGCCAGCGGCGATTTAGACGAATATGAGATTGAGCGCCTGCAGCAAGCCGGAGCCTGCATTGAAGGTTACGGACTCGGAACGCGTTTAGTGACAGGATCACCTGTAAATGGAGTCTACAAGTTGGTAGATATCGATGGCATTCCTGTAATGAAAGAGTCCGCCAGCAAAGTTACGTATCCAGGACGCAAGCAAATCTTTCGGCATTATGACGGCGAGCGCAGGGTTAAGGATACGCTTGGCCTCGCTGATGAGTCTCCCCCGGAGAGTACTCATCCTCTGCTCAACTTGGTGATGCAGCAGGGAAAACTCGTTACTTCCCCCGAGTCTTTAGAGGCGATCGCCCAGCGCACGGCTAACTCCGTGGCGTCTTTACCCAAAACGGTGCGAGCCATCGTTGACCCAGCCGCCACCGCAATTCACCCATCACCCGCTCTGCTTGACTTGACAGAAGCCACACGGCAAACGCCTGTTCCTGCTGTTTAGCGTGATCTACCCAATGTCTACTAATTCCTCAAAGACATCTCAGCATCCCCTGCGGATTGCCTTATTTGGGACAAGTGCCGACCCACCTCATCGAGGCCAC
Organism: Cyanobacteria bacterium J06626_18; assembly: GCA_038523735.1. Classification (GTDB taxonomy): domain Bacteria; phylum Cyanobacteriota; class Cyanobacteriia; order Phormidesmidales; family Phormidesmidaceae; genus SIO1E4. The sequence goes on from JBCBJE010000386.1 coordinate 1,504, forward strand.
TGCGAAATTCTGCGATGGCTAGCTACCCAGTTTGATCATGTCGCGGTGTGGGCCTCAGACAATCCTTTCAAGGCCCATCAGAGTCCGCTGCGCGATCGTGCCAATATGCTGCGTCTCATGATCCAGGATATCCCCATACCAGAAGGACAGATTGCCCTTCACGAAGACTTGAGTCACTCCCGCACTATCTTTAGCGTGGAGCGGGCTCGCGATCGCTGGCCCGATGCAGAATTGACGCTGGTTGTAGGTTCTGACCTAGTGCAGCAATTGCCTCGTTGGTACAAAGCCAGCGAGCTTTTTCAACAAGTTCAGATTCTGGTGGTACCACGACCTGGGTATGACCTGTCAGACCATGTTTTGATGGAAGTGCAGCAGAAGGGAGGAGACATCACCGTCGCAGATATTCCCAAAACGTTCGACGTATCCTCGACCTACTATCGGCAGACCGATGATCTCAATGCCCTGCCCACTGCGGTTAGAGCCTACATTAATCAAAAAAATTTATATCCATGTACGGAAAGCTCCAAAGAGAAACAGCCGATTCGCTAGAAGCAGACTATCTAGCCGACTTTAAGGTTGGGGTCGATAACGTCATCTTCTCGGTAGACACCGATCAAAGTCGTTTGCTGGTACTAGTCGTTATGCGCCACGGCAAGCCGTTCCTTGGCTCTTGGAGCCTTCCAGGGACGTTGGTCCGGCAAGGGGAGTCCCTCGAAGATGCCGCCTATCGAGTTCTTGCTGAAAAAATCCGCGTCAAAAATCTATATCTAGAACAGCTTTACACCTTTGGTGGCCCTAATCGCGATCCCCGCGAATCGAAGAGATCGTTTGGCACGCGCTACTTGTCAGTCAGCTATTGCGCCCTCGTGCGCTTTGTTGAAGCTGAACTCATTGCCGACGGCGTTAGCGGCATTGCCTGGTACCCCCTCAGCCGTGTCCCTCAACTCGCCTTCGACCACAACGAGATCCTTGACTATGGCTACCAGCGCCTCAAAAACAAGCTCGAGTATAGTCCTATCGCCTTTGACGTCTTACCAGAAAGATTTACTTTAGGCGATGTCTACCAGCTCTACGTCACCGTGCTAGGCGAACACTTTTCTGACTACTCCAACTTCCGCGCTCGACTTTTGAAACTAGGTTTTCTAAAAGATACCGGCGACAAGACCTCTCGCGGAGCCGGTCGCCCCGCTAGTCTTTACCGCTTTGATGCGGAGGCATTTGAACCGCTCAAAGACAAGCCGATGGTGTTTATTTAGACTTCGTGATAGTTGATGGTTGATGGCCGCTGTTCAAGTGTTAATGATTGATTACCAGTCGCTGATCATTAGTTATAAAACCAGCAAGTTCATAAATTAAGCACGAACTACTACTAACCATCAACTATTAACCATGACTACTAACCAATAGCTACTAACCAATAAACAACCTCTATCTACAGTGCAAATTGCGATCGCCCAACTCAACCCAATTATCGGTGACTTGACAAGAAACGCTGAGCAAATCCTTGCTGTCGTTCAGAAAGCAGCGGCGCAGGGTGCGCGGTTGGTGCTAACACCGGAACTTTCGCTCTGTGGGTACCCACCGCGGGATTTGCTCTTACGGCCTGGGTTTATTGAAGCAATGCAACTGATTCTGCAAGATCTGGCAACAAAATTGCCGGCTCAGGTAGCCGTATTGGTTGGCGTAGTAGAACCAAATTTGGCAGCGAACGATCGCGGCGAAAAGCCTTTGTTCAACAGCATGGCTTGGATTGAGGACGGTCAGGTACAGCGGGTTTTCCATAAGCAGTTGCTGCCAACCTATGACGTTTTCGACGATGACCGATATTTTGAGCCCGGACGCGAGATCAACCACTTTTATCTCCCGATTGCAGGAGAACAAACGGTTCACATTGGCGTCACCATTTGCGAAGACCTGTGGAACGACGAACAATTTTGGGGACGACGCAGTTATCCCAACAATCCGATTGCTTGCCTCAAGGATGAGGGGGTTGACTTAGTTATTAACTTATCGGGATCGCCCTATACAGCGCAAAAGCAACAGCTGCGAGAAGCCATGCTGGGGCATAGCGCGGCTCGGTTTGACGTGCCGATTCTATATGCCAACCAAGTTGGGGGCAACGACGATCTGTTATTTGACGGCTGCAGCCTGGCCTTAAATCGGCAAGGGAAAGTTGTAGGTCGGGCTCAGGCATTTCAATCTGACCTATTGTGGGCGGAGTATGACTTACAGCAGCGAGATTTGCAGATGGGAAACATCCAGCCTGCGATCGCGGATATCAACGAAGAGATTTGGTCGGCGCTAGTCATGGGTGTGGGCGACTACGCTCGCAAGTGTGGATTCAGCAAGGCGGTGATTGGTCTCAGTGGTGGAATCGATTCGGCACTGGTAGCGGCGATCGCGACTGCAGCCCTGGGTCCGGACAACGTGTTGGGTGTTCTAATGCCGTCTCCCTATAGTTCAGAGCATTCCATCACTGACGCTGAGGCTCTCGTACAGAACTTAGGTATTCGTCACGAAAAACTGCCCATCGGTAGCTTGATGGGAACCTATGACGAAACGTTAGACCCGCTCTTTGCCGCAACAGAGTTTGGCGTGGCTGAAGAAAACATTCAGTCGCGGATTCGGGGGAACTTGCTGATGGCGATCACCAACAAGTTTGGTCATCTCCTGCTTTCCACTGGCAATAAGTCAGAGATGGCAGTCGGTTACTGCACGTTGTACGGCGACATGAATGGGGGTCTGGCTGTAATTGCCGATGTCCCCAAAACTCGTGTTTATCAGCTCTGCCACTGGCTCAATCAGCATCCTCAAGCAGTGAGCGCTTCCAGGAATACCCATCAGCCCAGCGAGATCATCCCCACTCACATTCTCATCAAACCCCCCAGCGCTGAACTCAAGCCTGGGCAAGTAGACCAAGACTCGCTGCCTAGCTACGATGTCCTCGATGATATTTTGGAGCGTCTGGTACAACGCCACGAGGCTATCCACGATATCGTCGCCGCTGGCCATGATCTGCAAGTAGTGGAGAAAATGATTCGTTTAATGTCCCGCGCCGAATTCAAGCGCCGCCAAGCGCCGCCAGTCCTCAAAGTAACGGATCGCGCTTTTGGCACTGAATGGCGGATGCCGATTGCCAGTCGTTGGTGTCTCAATCTTCCTAATGCCGCAAGCAAGCACAACCAGAAAATTGCGCATCCGCTTCTTAGCTGAGATCAGGATACTAATAGCAGGCAAAATCGTCAGTATGAGTAAGCTTCAGTTTCCGCCCAGAAAGTTGATCGATGGGCACTTATGGCACTTTAGAGCGGTCTCCCCAAACAGACACGCTGCACATACAGACCCATGGCATCCTTCAAGCAAATCCCCTGGTACAACAGCTTGCAATTTCAGGGCATTCTGGTATTTGCCTCGATTGTAGGCTGGCTGACTTTGGCGATCGCCCTAGCCATGCATACCTTGGGCAAGCAAGTGGTGTCGTCCCAAGCCGAAATATCTTTAGAACAACTGGGCAACAATGCAGTAACCGGACTATCGGGGCGACTGCAAGAAATCGCATCATTGACCCGAGCGATCGCGACTACTGCACGCGAACTCCCTGCTGATGAAGTCCTCTTCCAACAGACCATCCCCGACTTACTCCACTTTGATGGCGATCTAGACGTCGCAGGTGGAGGCGTTTGGCCAGAACCGTTCCAGTTTGATCCAAGCCGAGAACGCGCTAGCTTCTTTTGGGGACGTGATGCTATGGGTCGCTTGACTTACTACGACGGCTATAACCTGCCAGGTCCCGGTTATCACAATGAAGCCTGGTACGTCACAGCCCAACATATTGAGCCAGGAACCTGCTCCTGGAGCGAGTCGTACATGGATCCCTATTCATTGGAACCTATGGTGACCTGCACAGTTGGCATTTTTCAGGCCAGCAATCTGAAAGGGGCTGCCACAGTGGATTTGAATCTAAGAGGTCTGAAACAGTGGGCTTCTGAATGGCAAGACAGTATGGGGGGCTATTTGTTTGTCGTTGATCGCAATAATCGCTTCATCACGTTTCCCAAGAGCGATTGGGTGAGACATATCAACGTCGACAGCGAGGGCAATCAAACCGAAAACTATCTCTTGGTGGAAAATTTAGCCGCAATCAACCAGGATTTTGCTCCGATCAATGAGGCATTGAATACTGTCAACAAAACGTTATTAGCCGAAGCTGAAAA